>NZ_JAMYTD010000055.1:0-36091 GCF_040322255.1 Mesorhizobium sp. M0166
ACTGCGCGAGCGTGAAGTCCTTAAGCTTACCGAGGCCGTCAGGATGCTGACCGAGCTGCAGCAGCAATCTGCGTCAGGTGCATGCAGGTCCGATGCGGAAGGCGGACGGCCTTTATAACGCGCGGCTATCGATTTCATGGCGTGACGTCATTTCCCATTCGCCGCGCGGAATTCCATGCTCCGCCGGTAGCTTGCTCATCCCGCGCACAACAGCTTAGCGTATTGTGCGGGACGACGCTCCTTTCACCCGCCGACGGAGGAAGTCCGCCATGGTCACCCGCGGTTTCACAGGCCGCCAATCCGGATCTGAACTATCGGATCGGATTCCCCCGGGACAGCACCTCGTCGACAATTTCCCGGTGCTCACGGCCGGTCCCACGCCACGGATCGAGCCCGCGGACTGGACATTCACGCTGAAGGTCGGACCTCGTCCGGTCAAAGCGTGGAGCTGGTCGGAGTTCAACGCGCTCCCACGAACCAGGATGACGCGGGACATCCACTGCGTGACCTCATGGTCGAAGCTCAACACCGCTTGGGAGGGCGTGGCCATCGACGACATTCTCGCCGACGCTGGGCTTAGCGCGCCCACTCCGTTTGCACTCGCATATTGCTACGACGGATACTCCACCAACGTTCCACTCGCGGATCTCGCGACGGGGAAGGCAATGGTCGCGCTCAACTACGAAGGCCAGCCGCTGCCGCGCGATCACGGGGGGCCAGCGCGCCTACTCGTGCCGCATCTCTACTTCTGGAAGTCGGCAAAGTGGGTAAACGGGCTTCAGTTCACGGAGCGCGACGAGGCCGGCTTCCGGGAGCTGCGTGGGTACCACATATATGGCGATCCGTGGCGTGAGCAGCGATACAAGAATGACGGAATCGATTGCCGCAGCCGCGCGATGGCAGAGCTGCGCGATTGTCGAGATCGCGACGAGAACGCCGGCTATAAAGAGCTTCTTTCTTCGCCTCTCCGAAACGTTCGACTATACGGCCGGACAGCACGTTGACGTGCGGCTGACTGCACCAAACGGCTACACTGCCATGCGCAGCTACTCGATCGCGTCGGCCCCGAGCGATTCCAAGGTGATCGAGCTGGCGATCGAGCGCCTCGCTGACGGCGAGGTCTCCCCTTTCTTCCACGACGTCGCCCGAGCAGGCGATATGATTGAGCTTCGCGGGCCGCTTGGCGGTCACTTCCTCTGGCCGGGGCCGACCGCAAATCCGCTGCTCTTGATCGGCGCGGGCTCCGGCGTCGTGCCGCACATGGCAATGATCCGGCATCGGAAGGCCAGCGGCGAGCCAGTGCCTGTCGCGCTGTTGCTCTCCTCCAGGACCTGGGGTGACGTGCTGTTCAGGGACGAGCTCCTCGAGCTCGAGAGGTCGCTTCCCGATTTCGCACTCGCCCTGGCGTTGACGCGCGAGCCGACCATGCGCGGCAGCGACTTCAGCAGGCGGATCGACGCTGCGATTATCGCCGACGTCGCCGCACGTCAGCATGTCTCTCCCGGCAGCGTCTTCGTGTGCGGGTCGAATGCCTTCGTCGACATCGCGGCGGACGCGGCGCTCGCCTTGGGGCTGGAAGCGGGAGCGATCAAGACCGAACGCTACGGCGCTTGAGAGACGATCTCTCTCGCTTTGCGAGAGGATTGTTTTCGCAAACGCCAGATTATCCGTGCCGCATGCAGCGACTTAAGTGGGTTGAATGCGAGAATACGCGCAATGAATAAACCGGGAGCCACGCGGATGCTGTCCAAGACGACCGATGTGGACGGCTCGAATATCTTCTGCCGCGAAGAAGATGCGCCTTTTCGGGCCACTTCAATATCGAGATCGACGGCGTCGAAGCACTCTAGAAACGGGATACGAACATGTTTTCAGTGATTTTCGAAGTCCTCCCCCATAAAGAGAACTGGGATGACTACCTCGACAGCGCCAAGATGCTGCTCCCCGAGCTGGAAAAGGTCGAGGGCTTCGTCGACAACATCCGTTACAAGAGCCTGATCCGCGAGGGCTGGATCCTTTCGCTTTCGAACTGGCGGGACGAGAAGTCGCTCGTGCGCTGGCGGACCCGCAGGCATCATCATGAACTCCAACAGAAGGGCCGCGACGAAATCTTCGCAGACTACCACCTGCGCGTCGGCCAGATCACCGCCGACAATCAATTGCCGACAGGGTATGCCCTCACGGAGCAGCGGCTCGACGAGACTGAAGTCGGGGAAGGAACCACGGTGACGCTGATCAACGCGACTCGCCCCGCCGAGTGGAAGCAGACCAACAATCCGTACGATTGCGCCGAGTGGCTTGGCCTGAACCCGTGGGCCGCCGACAGTACGTCCTGGGACCTTTTCGAGGCCGTACCTACGCCCGGCGACCTGATTCTCCTCATATCCTGGAAAGATGCCGCTGCAGCGCAAGCCTACGAGGACTCTTCCGCGCCGAATGACAAGGCAAGGATCCGGAGAGTGCGTATCGTACGTGATTACGGGAAATACGACCGTCGCGAGGCACCACAATACTACGCAGATGCCACGGGCCGCGACACCCTCCACGCCTGACACCGCTCCGTCGGCAAGGGCCTGCCTGCCGCGAGTTCGAGCTAGCGTGCGCCCAGGCACGAGTCGTGCAGGAGCCGGGATCGATCTCGCGAGGCGGCTGCGACGACACCTGGTCGAGAACCGCCTCTGACGGGCCTGCCAAGCGCAATGTCAAAATCTGAAAGGAAAGCACGATGACGAATTCGAACGATGATGGCGCTCCCCGCCCACAGGCTGTAGTGGCCGGCGACCTTGACGACGCCGGCGCACTCAACGGCCGTGCCGGCGCATCGGAGTTCTCGATTGGCGGCCCCGACGGCAGGGCGGCCGGGGCGAATCCTTATGAGCTTCTGAGTGCTTCGCTCGCTGCGTGCACGGCGATGACGATACGGTTCCAGGCGCGAAGGCGAAAATTCCCGCTATCTCATGTCGAGGTAGCTGTGTCGTATCACCATGGCGGGAATGGTGGCCGCGACTCCTTTGAGCGCTCCATCACGCTCGAGGGAAACCTCGGTGACGACGAGCGCGCCCAGTTGATGCAGGCTGCGAACATGTGTCCGGTCGGGCGGACGCTGGGCCTCAGCGCCGACATCCGCACGAACGATAGCGTCAGCGGCGGGCCGGCGGCAAGCTATGACGACGACTTGAGCGAGCTTTCGATCCCGAACATCGACCCCGACTAGTATGCCGCAAGGTATGGGGATTTCGCTGTCCAGGAGGATCAACCCGGCGCCTCGAAGGCAGTAGTGGATGGTGGAGGCGTCGGTGCGGGCAACCGCCAAGTGGGCACCCGCCGCAAGCGCGCACTCCGACAGCCTGACGAAGGTGACGTCCAACGTGGTCATCAACTTGTCGAGATCTTGTTGCGATATACGCCAGATCGGGTCGCCTGCCATGTCCACAAGCCTCTACAGTGCTCAGGCCCACATCAGCTCGGCTTCGGGACGGCGGGACGACGCCATCTCACGCAGGCATCCGGCCTGCGCAACTGGGTGAAGGGCCCTTCCGCGTTCCAACCTGACCTAGCATTTGATCGGTTCGGTCTTCATTGCCTTCGACTGAAGACGCTAAAACAATCACCCAGTTGCGCCTGACCGACTAGTGGTTGCTGCCGAATTTGATAAATTCAACCCTGACATGAATAATCCGGCTGAGCGTCTCAGCGACAGGCAAAACTTTATGAATCACGCGAGCCCATGCCGACGCGCGTGAACAGGAGGTCCGGAGGCTCGACAGCCGGATTCGCGACGGACCGATCACGACGCACCGAAGTCGCACAGTCAGGGACGTGCCGTTACTGTGCGTGCCGCGCGGCCACCGCGGCTGGCGGTGACTGCTCGGGTCCGCGTCGCAACACCTAATGTCGACGTAGCCGGGGTTGCATCCAACGCAGCGGCATTTGCGTCGTCGACACGTTCAAGCCACACGAACTCAAGCTTCTCCCGGGCACCGGCGGGGATATCGTCGTAGTCGCGGCGGATTTCCCCCGTCATGGCCGTGTCGCTTCGGCCATTCCGACCTGTGACGAGAGACGCGAGAGCTGTGAACATCGCGACTCCGGCGCTCGGTCCGTCCTTTGGCGTCGCGCCTGCGGGCACGTGGATGTGGATGTCGCTTGCGTCGAGCACACCAGGGCCAACGCCGAGCTCCGACGAACGTGTCTTCAGCAGGGTCAGGGCAGCCTGGGCGCTCTCCCGCATGATGTCGCCCAGTTGCCCAGTCAGGATGAGAGCGCCCTTGCCGGTCGCTCGCGTGGCCTAGATGAACAGGATGTCGCCGCCGACCGGCGTCCACGCCAAACCCGTTTGCGACGCCGGGGACGCTCGTTCGCATGCGACCTCGCTCTCGAACCGAGGCTGGCCGCGCACGGCGCCGATGTCGTTTCTGGTCAGCCTAACCGCGCTCGCGCTTCCTTCCGCGATCTGGACCGCGACGCTGCGCAGGGTCTTCCCGATCTCCGTTCGAGGCTGCGGACACCCGTCTCGCGGGTGTGATCGGAGCGAGCATGCCCGGGAAGAGGACCGGTGTTGCGTATCGAAAGCATGTCCAAAGGGAATTTCTAATTTCGTCCGCCCCGGCCGATCTTTGGGTCTGGCCGGGGCGGCCGAGCAGACGTGGCCGCCTTGAGATTGATTGAAGCTATTGCGGCGAGCCGCGGTGCCGCGCGATGAAAGCGAACCTCACGTCACTTCCCTCGCGAAGTAGGCTGCGGCCTTCCTAAAAAACAGCCTCAGTGGCCGGCATTGGCGCGAGGGCAAAGCCGAGAGCCTTGGCGCGCCGATGCAGGTTTGCGAGAACGCGCGTGCGATGGCGTTCTTCATAGGCGTCGGCGCCGGGGTCACGCCAGGTCATGCCGAAGCGCAGGGTGTTGTAGAATAGTACTGCTATCTTGCGGGCGGTGCAGTGACTGCCTTCCGCTTGCCAATCCGCGATGACAGGCGACTGTAGAAAGCCCCGAGGTGATATCGCTACGCCCGATGTGGTTGCTGCCAGCCGAAAAAGGGGGCCGCGCGACTGGAGGATCGGCGCATTCGAGACGACAGCAACTTGCCGCCGGATATCTAGTTGCCCGGCGCAAGGCAGAGCCAGGACGCGAAGTGTTTGGCACTCGGCCAAGCGCTGAGATCGGTGCCACATTCCCCGATCAGCTTCAGCACAAGCGAGGGTCCGAGGCCATGGATCTGAGTCAGATTGACGCCGATCACCCCATAAAGTGCCGCGCGGACATCGAAGGAAGGCTCATTCACCTGCTTCGCCTTGACCCGCACCTTGGGCAGTGCGGCGATGGGTGCTGACGCCCTGACCGTGAGGGCGGCAATGGCCGCCTCCAGCTTGCGGTCACATTCTGCCACCTGAGCCTGATAGAAGTCGCAGAGATCCAGAGACTGGGTCAACGCGAAGATATGCTCGTCTCGGTCGTTCCTTACCAAGGACGATGCCAGCACATCCGGGTCGCGCTTGCCTGCCACGATGGCACGGATGATTCGCATGCAGGTCGCACCGGTGATGTCAGAGACGACATGGTGCAACTGCAGATTCATCTCCATCAGCGCCTTCCGCATGTGCAGCTCGCGATGCACGGCCTCCTCGTGCGCGAGGAGGAGGCGCTTCGTCGCCATGCCTGCCGGCAGCACCGCGCAGGTCTCGTGTTTTTCCGCGACATTAGTGGACCGTCCAGGCTCGGTGCATAATACGCCGAGCAAGAGAACCCTCTTCCCAATATATGAAATAATCCGTGGCGGGAGGGAGAAGAGACGAGCGCGGGCCGGCGCGATCACGAAGGGTTATCGACTACATGCCCCATCTGCATGATGCTTGCGTGGCGTCATTGAATACTGTGTTGCCTGCAAAGTAGGAGAACAGCAATGGCCACGACAATTGCGGGCCCGATTGGAAGTCAAGACAAGGATTGGACGTCTGCAGAGACTGCCGCCGGCCGGGACGTCGGCCTCTCCCTTCGGCGAGGGGTTCGTGGAAGGTGCCCGCGCTGCGGTCGCGGTCGCTTGTTTTGCGCGTTTCTCAAGGTCGGCGACCATTGTTCTGTCTGCGGCCTCGATTTCACGGGCCATCGGGCTGACGATCTGCCGGCATACTTGGTGATCGTCATCATCGGCCACGTCTTGATCCCCGTCATTCTCTGGATCGAGGAGGACTACGCACCATCGCTTGCGTTCCAGCTCGCAGTCTACCTTCCGATTACGATCTTGGCCTCGCTAGCCCTCCTTCAGCCGGTCAAGGGCGCCGTCGTGGCGCTGCAGTGGTCACTCAAGATGCACGGTTTCGGAGAGCATCCGCCCGTCAACCCCGGCGCGTGAGGCGACGTTGTCGCAACCGTCGGAATTCTGGGGCCAAACGGCTTCCTCCACCTGGGCCACGCAGGGTCGATCGTTCTGAACTACGAGCTGGCAAAAGAATTTGGCGGCCGCTGCCTCGATGATACGAACCACGCTAAGGAGAAGGCGGTGTACGCCGATGCTATCAAGTGTGACGTGCGTTAGCTCGGATTCGACTGGGCACAAGGCCCTGCATTTCGCCTTAGACTATTTCGAGCAGCTCTATGCTTGGGCCTACGATTTTTGTCCGCAGTGGGAAAGCCTTCGGAACGCCAGCTTTTCGGCGCCGACCAGCACGGGCGGAATCTGGTCTCTCTCGTCCGCAATGCCAGGATCGGATAGGCATTCCGGACGGCGAGTCCGACCTGGCTATCGACGATGTCGCTGCCATCGCTTGCGAAGTCGCGTGCAAGGAACAACACGAACACCCGGCGGGAACCGTCCGTCGTAGGGGCATCGCGGATCGAGCGCAGCTCGTATTCATTGAGGCTTGCGCTGCGCCCGGGAAGGACGAACCCAAGCTTGAGCAGTTTGACGAACGATGCTTCGAACCCGACGACAGTGAAGCCGAGCGTGCTTTCGACGCTGCGAGCTTGGGAAATGGCACACAGAGACGCACCGCTGCCGAGATGTGCTACGATAACCCGGCCGTTCGCTATCTCCGGTGCCACTTCGCAGAGACGCCCGAAGACATACTGATAAGACAAGCCGTGAAAGCCGTAGCGCCGCACACCCTCGGCGAAGAAGTGCTCGGGAATTGCGAAGTGGTTTGCTACGTGACTATGCCCTCGATGGAACGAAGTATCGAAGCAGGCAACCGGGGGCAGGTCCGGCCGGCGATCCAGCACCGTATGGATCAGTGCAAGACTGTTCGGTTGATGCAGCGGAGCTAGCGGCACGTAGCGTTCTAGATCGCGAAGGACTTCTTTATTGATCAGCACCCGCTGGTCGTAGTCGGGGCCGCCGTGGACGACGCGGTGGCCAGCCGCAACAAGCCGGCCCTGGTGCCTGTCACGCAGCCAGGCTCCGACGACTCGCATAGCCGAGGGTAGGGAGAACCTTTCTCGGGCCTCTTCCGACGGCAAACACCTCGAATTTCAGGCTTGAAGATCCGGCGTTGACGACGAGAATCGCATCCATGGCGTCACGTGCTAACAAAGAACGCAGCATGGCGGCGCACATTCTTGTCTGCCCGCTTCCTGAAGGCTTCTACTGTCCGACATGTGCCAAACACCCGGGCTGTTCCCATGAGACGAAACGCCTGCCTGCATCCTACAGCCAGCCCCCCGCGAATCCGGCCCTGCGCAGCCCGGTCACGATCGGCCGGCACCGGCGCATGATGTTCCAGAGTAGGCCCGTCCTGTAGTTTTCCGTCATCAGCACGACCGGGCCCTGGTCTATGCCGAAATGGCAGGGACTGACCCACCATCCCGTATCACTGCCTTCTACTTTGTAGGTCTGGTTGAAAGATGGCTTGAATCCGTAGAGACGGGTCATGCCGAGTTTCATTCGCGCAAAGTGCCACACGGTCGGAATGACGATTTCCGGAGCGAAAGGCAATGAAGCGACTACCACCCACGGCGAGACAGTCCCGTCGTCCGGTCCGAAAGGCGCGCCCCGGGCGATATAGTCGAAGAATTCCCTTTCCACGCCATCGACATTGCGTTTGACCCAACCGGGTCCATCGCTTGCCGTGAACCCCCAACAATGTTCGCCATAGCCGACAAAGCTGAGCGGATTGCGGATGGCATATTCCTGCTGGACGTAGGTCGCGTGGCAGCTGTTCTCGAAATAGTCGCTGTTGTGGTCGCGCATGAACCGGTCGCGTATACCCCGGAAGTCGATCCACATATGCGAAAGCTGGTGGGTGAAAAGGGGGCCTGAATAGAGTAGTTCGCGTCCGTAGATGTTCCTCCAGTCGTACGTTTCGGTGTAGGCAAAATAGGCTTCGGGCGGCAATGGATAGGTTGGCGACCCAAGGCCAAGAATATAGAGCAGAAGGCCCTCGTCGTAACCGCGCCACCGGTAGGGAATGAAACCGTTTTCCGGGCGCCATCCATGGGTCAGCGTAAGGCCGCGGTCGCAGGCCCAGTTCCAGTCCGCCCGCTCGTACAGTGCATTGGCGACCCTGCGAATCTCCGCCTCTTCGGCTGTCTGGCCGTCGAAGTATGTGGCGACAGTCAGTGCGCCGGCGAACAGGAATGCCGAGTCGATGGTGGACAGTTCGCACTGCCAGACCCGGCGGCCGGTTTCGATGTCGAGGAAATGATAGAAGAACCCTTTGTAGCCGGTTGCGTCGGGCTCTGGTCCCTGGGGACATCGCAGCAGGAATTCCAGCCGCCTCAGGGCGATCTTGGCCGCAAACTGCCGGATTATGATGCCGCGTTCCACGATGACCGGAATCGCTGCCAGCGCCATCCCGATTGCGGCGATGCTTGCCGGAGCACCTTGCTCGGTCTTGTCGCGAACGAGTCCGTTGTCGGGGTTGGTGCCGTGGAGATAGTACAGCAGCGTCGTGAACTGCAGACGGGCGAGATCCTGGTCGGTGGGCATCCGAAGCAGTTCTGGCGCGGTCGAAAGCATCTGGGACATATGTCTAGCCGAGGATCACTCGGACGTCGTGGAAACGACCATCATTGGTAAGCGGCACTTTTGTGTCCGTCAGCGGTTCGTCATCCAGCACAATCGAACGCACCCCGAGGCAGACTCCGGCTTTGTTGTCCACATGGATGCGGTATGTCGCCGATCCATACCTGTATCTCATTTCATACTCAGGCCAATATGTGGGAACGCATGGTTCAATTGAGAGAGTCTGGTCCTGCGGTCTGAAACCAAGGATGGCTTCGAGCGCCATCGCGATACAACCAGCCGGCCGATCCCGTATACCATGTCCAGCCGCCACGTCCGGTATGTGGTGGTGCGCCGTAGACATCGGCGCTGACGACATGGGGCTCGACCATGTTCTCAAGTTGCACACGAAGATTCTCGCGCCGATTAAGACTCTTGAGATGGACATGCTTGCAAACGGCTACCGATTTTCGCGCGGCCGAACCTTGGCGATCGCCTTCGTAAAGCGCAGGCTTTGGTCAGAGGTCCCCAACAACTCCGGAACGGCCGTTTCGGACGACGATGAATTCCCTCGGTCGAGATCGACGCGCGCGTAAGTACAGCGGCCAGTTCGCCATGATGGTCCACATGGTGTCGCTAGAGGCCGCTGCCATTCGTACGGCGGCCGTGCCGCAGGGGGCGTTCCGCGCCTATCCCAGCGCGCTAGCTCGATAGCGCAGTGGTTCGGCTCCACAATCCGAGACATAAGCCGACAGAACAAACACTCGGGCCACCGCTCGGCTATGCGAGCGCACAACGTTTGGCCTCGCGGGCCGCCTGACATGCGGTTCAAGCCGCGCGAAAGGTTGCCAAAGATTGTCATTGGCTCATCCATGGAATTGCTGACGACGCGTCATCGTGGTCTGAGATGAAGGCGAGCAGGTCGGCATTCATCTGATCCCGGTGCGTGGCTGCGATGCCGTGCGGCGTCCCGGAGGCGGGAAGGTTTTGCTTTCGGCTCGTGGCCGAAGCAGCGAGATGCCGTCCGGCTGCAACTGCGACGCTTAAGCCGGCCAAGAAGAACACGCCGCGGCGGGGTCCGCCAACGGAAAAAAGTCCATCCTTACTCATCGCATCCATCCATAGTGGGTGGCTTTGAACATCGGGCTCACCATCACGATCACCGGGTCGACCTGCACGGTCGCATTCGGGGAGGGGCGAGCGAAGGAGCGGCGACACTCGATGACCGTGATGGCTTGCGAAGAAAATGCGCCGATCCGGGCCGCAAATCTATTCTACACAAGGTCTGTGATGCGATACCAAGGTGTAGGCAGCCACGCAGAGAGATGTGGCTAGCCCAGACAGGCAAGCTCTCATAGACGCAAGTCAACCTAGGGTTGGGTCGGGGCGCTTCGATTATCGGCCATCTTTCATCGCCGGAGGCCGTTCCTTGATGTCGTCAGAGGCCGTTTGGAAAATCGGAAAATTGGGATTGAACGAAGCCGCTATCGCAGCATTTGGCGAATCGGTTTGCGGGTGACGCTTCTGTTTTGAAGGATTGCGGCTGTTGAAGCGCAATCTCGAGAACAGGAGCAATGAGATGGTCGGGTTGAGCCCACTTCGTCGGCGCATGATCCAGGACATGACGATCCGCAATCTGTCGCCAGCCACGCAACGATCCTACGTACACGCGGTGGCGAAGTTTTCCCGCCATTCGGACGCTCTCCGGACCGGCTTGGCCTTGAAGACGTCCGCGCTTTCCAGGTGCATCTGGTCTCCACCGGGATCTCGTGGCCTGCGCTGAACCAGACGGTGTGCGCATTGCGGTTCTTCTACGGCGTGACGCTCGGACCATGCCGAGATCTATCAGATCGAGATCCATCTGCCGTCCGACAATCTATTCCTGCTGAAGGAAACTAGCGACTGGAACCCCGACACCAGTCCCTACTATGCTGCGATGGTGCGCAGCTTTGCACCCATCCAGCCGCCACTCGAGAACTATCTCGAGGTCTTGGCGGCGATCGGCCGGGTGCCTACAAGGTGCATATGGCGCTTGGCGCGGACGATCAGAGCCTTGCTCAAAGTAAGATTACTGCGCTGGAAGCGGTCCGGGTGGCGATTGGCACTCTGCCAGCGCCGGCCCAGACCATGCCGTTGGGCGCGAGCCACCATGAAGCGGGGGGCATGAACATGGGCGTCGAACGGGCGGCCTCCATGACTGACGAGTACGGCCGAGTTCGCTCTATCAAGGGACTGGTTGTATGTAACGCGGCCAATTGGCCGTCGATGTCGCCCGCCAATCCGCACCTCACCATCGTCGCGCTGTCCCGTAGACAAGCGCGTCAACTCGCATCGGAGCTTTAGCACGAGATGCACGACGCCACCCTTTCTTACGCGACGCCCACAGAGGCTATCCGAGTGTTTGTGGTTTCCCAAATGCCCAACTTGCCGAGCCGGCGTTCTTCCGCCAACTGGGGGCAGACATTCATGCCCGGCACCCCTTACATGCTGCAACCCATGGGCCGGCCTAGCAGCGTATCTTCCTGGCGTGTTGTCCCAACCTGCCGCCGGGCTGCCACACCAGTTTGCCCTCATATGCTATCCGTCGAAGGCCGTCTGGGATCATGCCATGAACCAGACGCTCCGTGGCCGGGTTTACAACCAGACGTACGGCGGGGTGTACGCGATGCCACCCTCCGGTGCCGCGTTCCCGGTCCTGATCGACCACCTTCCGCCGCTTAGCCACACGCTATGACCGACGTGCCATCCATTCCTCAGCTTCATCCAACTCGCCTGCGCTATGTTATGGATGCGATGAAAGTCGATTCAGCCTACAGCGCGGTCAGACCGAGCGAGCGGTATTGGCGAGACCATTTCAGGGTGGCTGATCCACTGCGACCGCACGACTAACAGCGGCGACAGACGGTAAAGCTAGGATAAGCTGGGCCTTAGCGGGCTGCGCATCTTTCGGCGGGTTAGGTCAGAGAGACGTCCCTATCGCTCAATTGCACTCCTTGTGCCGGCATTGGCGAAAGTGATCGCTTGCACTAGATTGTGGTCGGAGCGCCCTGCGACTTCGGGCTAGTGAGATCGGACGATCTCGTCGGGCAAGTAGGAAAGGCACCACATTCTGGAAGGTCTGATTTCGAATTAGAGGCTGGCGAACTCGAAATTGCCGCCCATCGCGGGCTTTCGACGTGAGGCGAATATGTTTGTGGAAGGGTCAGCGGCCGGCTTGCGGGCGGATGAGTTTGTGCTCTCGAATCTTTCGCCCAGCGTCGCTCAAAGGCGGTTCGCGCTTGGCGTTGTGTTAGTGCTCCTCGTTGTCTTTGTCATCGTGGCAGGCCCGCTCTCTGGCCTGCCACTGAGGCGGGTTGACGCCTTTATACCCGCCTACGGCACTGCGATTTTCGTCATCGACTCTATCACCGCAGCCCTGCTCTTCGCGCAGTTTTCCGTCCTACGCTCGCATGCGCTCCTCGCACTAGCGAATGGCTATTTCCTGACGGCGCTCATCGCAATTCCTTGGACGCTCACATTTCCAGGCATATTGGCGCCGGAGGGCGGCCTTGGCGGCGGGCTCCAGAGTACGGTTTGGCTCTATGTCCTGTCCCACGCCGGCTTCGCCCTGTTCGCGATCGCCTATACACTGCTGAAGGATGCCGATGCGATGGGGGCGCTGTCGCCACGCTCCATTCGTGCGAGGGTCTTTACGACCGTCGGATCAGTTACTGCGCTCGTCTGTTGCGCAACAGTTTTCGTTACAGCAGGCCATGCGTTCCTCCCGCGCATCATGCTCGACACGGCGGAGGTTTCCTATCTCTGGTACTACGTGGTCGGACCGATGGCGGGATTATTCGTCGTCGCGCTTGTCTTGCTATGGCTGCGGCACCGCTCGGTGCTCGATCTCTGGCTGATGTTGGTCTTGTTCGCATACATCATCGAGATCGCCCTCACCGCCTTTCCTATCCCGTACCGCTTTAGCGTCGGCTGGTATGCCGGGCGAGTTTACGGCGTGTTTTCCGGCAGCTTTGTGCTGCTCACCCTGATGAAAGAAGTGACGATGCTATACGGTGAACTGCTGCGCGCAGTCGTTGCCCAACGCCGCGAGCGCGAGGTGCGTCTGCTGACGGGGGACGCGGTCGCAGCCACCGTGGCGCACGAGATCAAGCAGCCATTGTCGGCGATGACTATGGACGCCAGTACGAGCCTGCGCTGGCTTGATCGCGCGACGCCCAACATCGATGAGGCCAAAGCCGCATTACAGCAAATCGTGAACAACGGGCACCGTATGGGCGCGGTGATCGATAATATTCGGACGCTTTTCAAGACCGAATCACGAATCCGGACTTCGCTCGACCTCAACAATCTGATCCGCGAAGCTCTGGCGCTCGTGCGCTACGACCTGCAGAAGCATCGGGTAGCGGTTCAGACCGACTACAATCAATCGCTCCCACCGGTAGAGGGCAACGAGGTTCAGCTGCAGCAGGTGCTCGTGAATTTGATCACGAACGCGATCGATTCAATGGCCACTGAAGATGGGGACCGGGTACTTTCCTTAAGGTCTAAAGTCTGCGACTCCAGCAGTCTGATGGTGTCCGTGGAAGACGTGGGGAAGGGTGTCGAGCCGAGCGCTATTGATCTGATATTCAAACCGCAGTTTACGACCAAGGTGCACGGGATGGGGATGGGGTTGTCAATTTGCCGGTCGATCATAGACGCCCATGGGGGGCAGTTGTGGGTGACCGCCAATCTGCCCCGAGGTGCCATTTTTCACTTCACGCTGCCCGCCCACCGGCAGCACTAGCATTTCATTCCTCACGCCTGCGCCGCCGCCGCTCTCCGGATAACTTGACGCCGCCCTTCCCGAGCGCGCCAACCAAAGCGTGCCTCATGCGCCCACTTCCGGATCCCAGCTCGTTTCCTGGGAAAGCGGAGAGCGGTTGCCGAGAGACCGTTTCGAATGTGGCCACTACGGCACCGCCAGCCCGCCATCGTGAGAAAGCCGGAAAACTCTACCTGCCGGCGGTCCATCGCAGCACCGTGTGCAGGGACAGGAGAAACCAATGAAAGAAATTATGGTAGCGGCTTTCCTCGTGCTAGCAGCGGCCACGCCAAGCTTGGCACAATCTTACAGCGCCGGCTGGGGAACCGGCGATGTGATCGATCAGCCGCTGCTCGAGAAGCCAATGGCGCGTATGGGCCATGTCAGTCCCCCCTGGTGCAGCGGCGTTTGCTTGCGCGAACCGTCACATGAAGCATCATAAGCGGCTAACTCACGGCGACTTGGTCGGTGCCAAGAAGAGAGGAAACTGATTGATTGAAATCTGCTCATGAAGTGAGTGGCGAGATCATAATTTTATCTTAGCGGCGCTTCGGCTAGGGTCGGGGTAGCGTTGGTAGCAATCCGCATGTACCGAACCTCCTGGCCCGTTAGCCGATGCTTCGGCTCCCACGGCGCAATCCGCAATGCCTGCTCCAGCAACTCCATCGATCCGCCCATCTCGCTGGTGTATATGACGAGCGCACCAATGTCTCGCTGGACAAGTGCGAGATCATCCGCAGAGTAGCTTGCAGATTGCGCGTCTTCGCGGCGATCACCGGGCCAAATTTCGTGAACCATGACCCGTGCCTGAGGCAGTACCGACCGGTGCAGTCTGGGGATGAGTACGAATGCGCACATAGATTTGCCTCAGCATCCGATAAAAGCTTAGCTCGAGCGATATCCCCCCGTTCCTTTTGAGATTCACTCGCCCGACAGTGGTGTCGAGCCCAAGTTGTCGGATTGCACGGCCCAAAGCGATGGCCTCATGTACCGAACCACCGTCTGAGTTGAGCACAGTCGCCTTAGCGCCCGCAATAACGCACGGGCGGCCCAGAATTTTCTGGAGATGCAGCCGCCGGACCCAGGCGAGGTCAGGGAAGCGCTCTCCTGTGTCGCTTGCGACGCCGATCGAGCCGGAGAAATCATCGATCGCATCCGAGAGCAAATCAAGAAGGCGCTCCGAAAAGAGCGTTTCGTTCTTAATGCGGCAATCAATGAGGTGATCATAATGGCCCGAAGCGTGACCGACGGGAATGGTGTTTCGGTCCAGACCCGGCTATCGGCGAATTGGTTAAGGTTCTGAGAGATCACGTTCAGCTACAACAAGTTTTGCTGAACCTGATTTCTGAACCCGGCTGAGGCAATGGGCTTGGTTGAGGAGGGACCAAGAGAGCTGTTGATCAGCACCGAACAAGATCTGGCAGGCGTGTTCGTGGCGGTGCGCGATTCCGGTCCCGGTATTGATTCGGCGCGTCTCGATCGAGTCTTCGACGCCTTCTACACCACGAAGTCCAGTGGGACATTCATGGGGCTGTCGATATGCCGCTCAATCATGCTCATGGGGGCAAGCTGTGCGCGGAAGCGAATGAGCCTCGTGGCGCTGTATTTCAGTTCACCTTGCCCGGCACCGACGGCGAACTCACGAGTCCGCTTCAGGTGGGTCACCGGACCTCAGAGCTGCGCAAACGCATTGGGTGAGACGCTCTTCGTCAACTGGCTTGCCCAGGTAGCATACGACCCCGTCGTTCAAGGCGCGAGCCCGGTCAACATCATTGGGGAAAGCGGTCACGAGAATTGTCGGTATTGCGCCGTCCGTGTCGATGAGGCGTCGATGGAGCTCGAGCCCCGTCATGACAGGCATGTTGATGTCGGCGATCAGACAGGCTGTTTCGGCGAGGCGCGGGGACGCGAGAAATTCGGTTGCAGACGAAAAAATCTCGACAGTATAGCCCAGCGCTCTCATGAGCCTACCCATGGACTCACGAAGGGACCGATCATCTTCAACAACCGACACCAGTACCTTGTTCATCAAGCGTCTATAGCCATTCGCAGACCCGTCGTGCGGGCAGCCAGTTATGCAACTACAGTGGCGCTCCGCATTGAGTCGTCTGAGAGAATGGCACCCGTGTGAAGCTCGTGCCCCGTAAACTTTGGCTTATGTTGACGATGATTGCGAAGCCAATTCGGCATGGCTTGTGATCGACGCTTCCGCCGGGCCAAAGCAGTCGCGGGATCGCAGCGGGGAACTCTAGGACCAGTCCCAGCGCCGTAAGCCTTCGTATGATCGTCCCACCCCTTTGGACGCGTCCAGATGATGGCGCGATCGGCATCGAGGTTGGTTGTCCTGATGAACAGCCGTTGGCCTTTGACCGGCTCCTGCGCAATCTTCGCCAGAACGTCGTTGGTGATGTATTTGTCCTCATTTTCGCGAGCGGTGCGTTGCTGGTGAAGGATCCGCTCGACAGTGCGCCAAGGAGGCTGTGCTTCCTGTAGATGTTAGCGTCCTTGATTGTGGTAAGGCTTGTTTTAGCTGATCGTCATATGCCGGTCCGAGAAAGGCGGACGTCGCAATCAACGCACCCCCCACCGATCCCAGTCCCAGTCACGATGTCGAAGCTGGGCTTGGTTCCGGGCCTTCTCCCAGCCAGCAAGAAGGCTCCGGCGCCGAACGCGCCGCTGCTGCCGCCACCGGACAGGGTGAGTGTAGTGCGTTGAGCTCCTTCAACTTTATGGATGGATCAGTCCTGGCCGCCTTCAAGCGCTAGACTAGGTGCGAAAAGCGACAAGCCGGTGAGCGGGATAGCTGGCATAGGAGTAGCCCCAAACGCGGATGTCGTCGCAATAGCCGCGAACCTCGGCGGCGGAGATCACTTGCGTAGGGAGCGCCGTCGTGCGGTCGTGCGGCAATGCAGGCACTCAGCTGGGCCAAGGAGGATCGTCTCCCGCAAGACCTTTGCCATGTACCGTTGATGGCGGCGAACAATGACCTGGTAAATCTGATCGACAGGAATAGTGCCTCGCCGATAGCTATACAGCTCAGGAGCGTTGCGGCTTGTCGGGCACCAGCTTGAGTTTGTCCACCATTCGGCCCAGCTCGGGAAGCGAACCGGCCTTCATCTTCTGCATAGCCCTGCTCCGATGCACCTTCACCGTGGCTTCGGCGATGCCGATATCATGGGCAATCTGTTTGCTCAGGCGGCCGCGAGCGACCTGAATCATGATCTCGCGCTCTCTCGGACTGAGCGAGCCGAAGCGCTCCCTAAGGTCGACCAGGTCCTTCTCGTTTTCCCGCCGTTCACGATCACGGAAAAGGCCGAGCTGGATCGCTTCGAGGAGATCCTGGTCGCGGAAGGGCTTGGTCAGGAACTCGATGGCTCCCCTCTTCATCGCCTGCACGGACATCGGGATGTCACCGTGCCCCGTGATGAATATAATTGGGAGTTCCCTGTTTGCTTCAGCGAGCTCGCGCTGCAAATCAAGACCGCTTTGCCCAGGCAATCTGACGTCGAGCACCAGGCAGGTCGGCCCATCCGGTGGATCGGACCTGAGAAAATCGGCAATGGAACCAAACAGCTGGACGGTGACACCGACCGATCGCAATAACCGCCCGACCGAAGAACGAAGCTCCGCATCGTCGTCGATGACCAAGACGGTGGAGCTTGCGTCAGGTATCGCTGTCCCATGGATCACGGCAATGAGCCTTTTGTCTCGGTGCAGATTTGGCCCACACGCACAAATCTAGTCCGAATCCCTTTACCTGAACAGCCCTTCCGTCTCTGAGGACTGGAAGGGATAGACCCAGTTTATGCGCACTGGCAGAGTTCCCCCGGCCGCTTTCGGTGCCCAGCCTTCGCAATCCTCGCCCGGAGATAAACCAAAGTTTATGGAGCATCGGCGTTGCACCCGTGGCATTCTTCACGAGATCACGTAGTCCCCACGGGGCGACGGCATTGTTGGGCTGCTTACACGGCGGTTCGAGCGAACTGCCAAAGGCGGCAGATGAAGAAATTATTGGTTTCGATCGTTGAAGATGATCGCTTCTTTCGCGAGTCCATGCGAAGGTTCATGAAGTCGCTCGGCTACACGGTCGAGGCGTTTCCATCGGCGGCCGATTTCCTTGCGTCCCCCCATCTCGCCGAGACGACCTGTCTCATCGCCGACATCCATATGCCTGTGATGACCGGGCTCGAACTCTACCGACACCTTGTCGATGAAGGGCGAGCGATTCCGACAATCCTCGTGACAGCCTACCCCAACGATGCTGATCGGGCCCGCGCACTGAACAATGGTGTCGTCTGCTATCTGGGCAAGCCAGTGGATGAGGACGATCTCAAGAGGTGTGTTAGCGCAGTGCTTATGGCAGGTGGAACGAAAGCAGGAGATTCATGATTTCGCCCCCGCGCCAGGCGATGGCGACGCGAAGTCGGCTCCGCAGTGCCGGCGCATGATGGCGGTGGCGGCCTCGAACTGCTCTGCACTGGCAGGGTGGACGATCAACACGATGCCACCATTGAGGACCTGGCTCTCGGCCCACTCGTGGACGTGAGCTTCATGGCGCTGGCCGAACAAGGCGGCCAGCCCTCCCACGCTACCCCCGGAAGCCAATGCGGCCAGCAGGGCTGGCGCAGCCGCTCCACCCGTTGCGGCCAAAGCGGCACCGGCGCCGGCGAACGAGGCGACCGTGGCCGCGAGCGAGGTAGCAAGGGTGCGGACCTGCTGCCGGTCGTCGCTCATGCCGATCTCGACACGAGGGAGCTGCTTGATGTCGCAGCCGACGGCCCCAGCGCAGGACACCGCAATCTCCTCCTGCGCCAGGAAGCTTATACGGGAGCGGTCGATCCCCGCTGCTCCCAGCTCACTTACAGCTGCCTCGAATTCAACTTCGCTTTGCAGCGCGCCGATGACCTCTCGCAACTCCCTCACAATGGGCATCCTCTAAACTTTCTTTCCGTTGGCCCGTGCCGCGCACCGCGCCCGCCTCTCACGAGTAGTCACCGCCGCTCTGCTGAGTGAGGTTGCCGAGGTAGTCGCGCTTCCCGATCGTCGCTCCGAGGTGCCGGAGGATCGCGTGCGCAATCGAGATGTGGAAGAAGAAGTCGGGCAGCACCAGGTGCCGGATGTAGTCGTCGCCGCCGAACCACCCGCGCACGATAGGCGGCGTCAGCTCGTATGTGTGGGACTGCGCGCCGGCAATCTCGTCCGGCTGCACGTTTTGCAGGAAACCGCGAGTCTCAAGGAGCCGTCCCTTCAACGCCGGATACATCATCGGAGTGTTGCGGGGTGCTAGCGGGTCGTGCTGCATCAACTTCGCCATGTGCGCGTCGACCTTGTTGCAGCTTACGGAGAACTGTTCTCCGAAAGTGAGCATGTCGGGCGCGAGCCGCTCGCCAAGGATCCTCCCAGGCTCAAACCCCTTGGTCCGTTCGAGCGTTTGGGCGTGGTCAAGATAGTCGTCCATCACGTTCAGTCCATGTACCATGACCGGAACTGTGATGTCATAGACCGATAAGGACACGCCGACCTCCATGCGCTCGTTTGTACTCTGAACGTCGGTCGGACCCGAAGGTCGTTAACCGAAACGAATGGTCACATTAAGCCCTTCAATCTTCCAGCTTGCCGCACCAGCCTGCCGGACTCGGCCTCCGCGAAACCGCGGCAAGAAGAGAGCTCCTACCGATGCAGCCGCCTAGTGACGCAGGACGGGATATCCGTTCACGTAAATCCAATCGGTGGCCTTGGCGGGCACGTGGCACCCCTGGCAATCGGAATGGTAGTCGGTCGAGGTGGTCTTCAGCGGCTTGTCCGCGTCGAACCACGACCATCCCCACCCGTCGCCCCACAACGGATTGCCGGGGTGCGTTCCCTTGCTGTCTTTCACCATGACAAACCAGCCCTTGAGCTTGTCGGCGTGGCTTACCGTGCCGGTGGTCATCTCGTTTGTCGAGGTCGCGAAGACCTCTTTCACCAGAACGGCGCCGTCCGGGAAGTGCCCCGTCTTCCGGTAGGCGTCGATCGCCCCTGGGGATGCGTAGACGGCGTGCATTTCCTTCGAGCCATGGTCGCTGTCGGCGGCAATCGCCCAGCTCCCGAGCGCTTGGTAAAGGGTTCGATAGTCTATCGGCACGCGCAGGTGCCCGGCGGCGTCCACCACGTTCGCGGTCGGGTCGATCGGAGCCGCTCCGCTGATCTGAGCGAGCGTCACCACGGTGCCGGCGACCAGCGAGACGGCGATAGCCAGGCCGACAGTTCTCGATAATTTCATGGGAGGTCTCCTTTGCTGCTCGGCGCAATGGCTTCAATCAATGTCGAGGCGGCCGCGCGTTCTCGCCCGGTCCAGCGGACCCGAGGATCGGACACAGCCGGCGAAAATAGAAATTCTCTTTGGACATGCATTCGATAGTCATGGGGTATCGTCACCTAAAAGTGTTGTGCGCGCGTGCGCCCGGCGCGGTCTGCGGTCAGCCATCGAGGACCGCGCCGTACTCGGGGTGCCGGGCGGCGTAGGAAGACATGAACGGGCACTTCGCGATCACTCTTTTCCCGTCGCGTCGCAAGGCTTCGAAAACGCCCTGCGCCAATCGCGATCCGTATCCCAGGCCGGACAGCTCTTGCGGCACCTCGGTGTGGAGCAGGACGACCCGGCCGTCTTCGACCTTGTAGTACGCGACTGCGATCGCACCGTCGCCAAGGGGCATTTCAAACCGGCTCATGGCCGGATTGTCCCGGATTTCGCTTTCCACCTTCTGTCTCCCTCGCTCATCGGCCAACAAAGTTAGCAGGCCCGTGAGCGATGGTCTGCCGCGACAAACCGAGCGAGCCACGTGTCTGGACGAACGGCGACGGATTGTGGATTCGCGTCGCGATCCGCTGACTTTCCGTTCCGCCGCGGCGGCGTGGGCCTGCGTTACTCCCGTTTGGGCCATTGGAGGAAACGCGCGCAGATGCACAGGGGTGCGCTCGAGCGAATCTCGTTCGCCCTGAGCGCTGTGGTGGAAGCTGGCGCCCACTTCCACTCGCCTATGTCCGGATGGCGCATAAATCGCGCTAGTGGATGGAGTCTAACACTTGGTGCCCGCGTTTGACGGCGGCGATGACTTTGTCGGGGTCGGCGGTTCAAGAGAAGGGTTTGGGTTGCTGGTTGTGCTCTTGGAGGAAGCGGTTGATTGCCGCCTGGAGGTCGACGACGGAGTGGAAGACGCCTCGTTTGAGGCGACGCTTCGACAGTTTTGCGAAGAAGCCTTCGACCGCGTTGAGCCACGAGCATGAGGTCGGTGTGAAGTGGAAGGTGAAGCGCTGAAGGCGGCCGAGCCAGGCACGCACCTTGGGGTGCTTGTGAGCGGCGTAGTTGTCGAGGACGACGTGGACGGCCTTGCCGGTCGGCACCTCGGCGTCGATGGCGTCGAGAAAGCGGACGAATTCCTGATGGCGATGCCGCTGCATGTTCTTGCCGATAACGGTGCCGTCGAGCACGTTGAGAGCAGCAAACAGTGTGGTCGTGCCATTGCGCTTGTAGTCGTGGGTCATGGTGCCGAGCCTACCCTTCTTCATGGGCAGGCCGGGTTGGGTGCGGTCGAGCGCCTGGATCTGGCTCTTCTCATCGACCGACAGCACGATGGCGTGGGCAGGCGGATCGACATAGAGGCCGACGACGTCGCGCAGTTTATCGACGAACTGCGGATCGTTAGAGAGCTTGAACTGGCGCCAGCGGTTGGGCTGCAGCCCGTGCGCCTTCCAGATACGACGCACCGCACTCGGGCTGATGCTGGCCGCGGCCGCCATCATGTCGGCGGTCAGTGCGTCGTCTCGCCAGGCGGGTCCTGCAACGTCAGCGCCACCACACGCTCAGCCACTTCAGGCCCGAGAGGCGGAATGCGCGAGGGTCGCGTCTTGTCGCGCAACAGTCCTTCGAAGCCTTCCGTTGCGAAGCGCTCCTGCCAACGCCATACGCAGGTCTTGGATTTGCCGGTTTGCCCCGCATGATCTCGACGGTGCCCACACCGTCGCCGCTCAACAGAATGATCTCGGCGCGCCAAACATGCTTTTGCGGCGCATTGCGATCCCTGATCAGCGCGCTCAGGCGCTAGCGATCAATCGGCGAAACGGTGAGGGATATTCCTGTGCGCATGCGCCAAACTCGCATGCGCACTCGCGAAAGGGAATCCCAAGCCGGACTCTTATGTTAGGCGGAAACCACTAGCTTCGATGCGATCGGCATCCTCGCGGCTGCGCTCGCCGTAACCCTCCTTCTGATGCCCCGGGCTCTGCCCGAAGTCGTGGGACGGCGAAGCTCCGGCGGCTAGCGTGAGCGCTATGAAGTGATTGTGGTGGTGGTGAATGCCCGGACCATTGGCCATGGTCAGCCTGATGCGGTCGCCGTCCACCCGATCGACAGTGCCGATATGTACCCCATCGGCTCCCATAACGTTTGCATTCTCTTTGATAAGTTCGGGGTCGATCATATCGTTTTCGTCTGAGTGCGACGAAATTATTGAAAAAGTGGCCCCATTTTTTTTGGGGTCACTTTCTAACGGCTGGTCGGCTGCCTTGGGATTACCCAAGGAACGGTTTTACAGCCTCGAGCACTTCTTCCTTGGTCATCGGCTTGTCGAAAGCACCGTCGGAGCCCGGTTTTCCCACGAGTACCCGGACGGATCCGGCGTGTCTGGCCTCTACCGAATGAATTTGAAGTGCAGTGGTCAGCACAGGCGTTCCTGCCAGATTGCCGGCCTGCCCCTTGAATGCCGCAACACCTATGTCCTCGATTGAAGAGGACAGCGTTGAAAATGTCTTGAAGTTAAAGAAAACGTCGGGATATTTGCCGCCGCCGGTGAAATCGATCTCCGGAGGAGCGACCGCAACAGACCCCAAAACGCCCTTCAGCAGCTCTACATGGCCATGTTCATGACGTCCAATTTCGACAAACAAGCCTCGATATTTCGCCGGAATGAGCCCCTTGGAAGCGTTCGCGGTCTTGTAAAAGTTTGCCTCGAAATATTCGAGTGTCAGCGCGAAATTCAGGATGTCCACCACTTGCTGGGGGAGACCGCCTGCAAACGCCTCGGTAGAAGCCATTGCGAGGAGCACCGGCGCACTACCGACCAATGCAATTTTGGAGAACTTCGCCAGGACATCGCGGCTGCTGTAGTTGATCCGCTGGCCTACTTCTGGCTCGATCCCATCGAGAAGAAAACTATCGTGGATGTTCATTTGGCTCTCCTCAGACGGGTGATTTGAAATTCAGCTGCGTTTTGATGAAGGGCTTCGCTCGACCCAACACCATCTCCGGCGACATTTCACCATCGAGCCCCTGCGGGCTGATGTGGCTGCCGCCAGCAGAAGCTGCCGAGGGGCCATGTAGCAACGCTGCGATCATTGCGGCGTGGCGAGCTTCCACGGACACGATCGTGCCGGCCGCTACCAGATAGTCGACTTTCTTGATCAGCTGACCAGCGCCGTTGTATGCTGAGACTCCAAGATTCTCAAAAGCGTCGGCAGCCCCAAGCACGGCTGCACGGCTACCGAAATTCACTTTCGAAAAATCGACTTCGATTTCTGGAATTGCGCTTTCGCCAAGGGCCTTTTTGAAGAACTCGCGGTGGGCGACTTCATGATCCCGGATCTCGGCGAATGTCTCCGCTTCGTGCTGCGTGATTCCATGAAATGGTTTGTCGTTGATGGTCGTGTAGAACGCCGCCTCAAGTTGTTCGAGCGCATAGGCATAGTTCAAGATCCCAATGTCGCCCTCCCCGAGATCAGCTGCCAAGGCTGTCGAAATGCCGAAATTGGGCAGCATTGCACCTGCAACCATCACCGTCGTTGCTGCCGCGCCCCAGCGTAGAACGTGGCGCCGCGAATATCCCTGATTATTTGCCATTCTGTCGTTCCTATTCGGATTTTGATAAGTCGAGGATCTGTCTTCGAATTCTTGCCACCGGACCGTAGTTGCTTGGCGGCACCGTTGGAAATGCCGAGATGTTATGAAATCAATTCCTGTTGCAATGCTATTGCCAGTCAGAAAAGTATTCGACAATAGGCCTCTTGCAAGCGTCAAAGAGGTTTGCAGACATGCCGTAGGTCGCTCGGAATTCGGCCACGCTCAAACGAGTTCCATCTTGGCCAGCGGTGAAATGAAAGGCCTGATCTGATGGCTCCAAGACGAGGGTGCCAAACCGCATAAGTGAGCGGGCCAACGCCCTTGGAGCCCAAGACAGTTCGCCAGAACACACATAGACAAATTACATCCCAGACCCGACGATGTGGGCTGTTTCGTCTGTGTCGAGAATGAAGGACCGCAACGTCAGTGGTGTTATGCAAAGCGCCATGACGAGAGGTCAAGACCGTCGGCAGAAATCCCGAAATAACGCGCCATCGGCAATCTTGATCTTATTTCGCAAGACAATATCGGTGCGAGACACAGTGGAAGATCAAAAGACGCTTTTGATTTTCCACTGCACGAGGTGCCGTAAGATGCTCGGAGCCGTCGGAGCACACTGCCAAAGTCCGTCGTCGAATACGCCCGGTCTCTACGAACAGGCAGGATACGTCCGCGCGGTCGATATGTCGGCTCGCGTCGCGCGGCGCTTTGTCGGTACTTGATCCCCGAATGCTGCGCTATTTTTTCAATGCCGGGCTTACCGTGCCCGTCGTGGTGCTGAGCGCTCTCACCGTATGTCTTCAGTTCTTCAAAACAGGATAACCTTAAGTGTATATCCAGCCAGTGTCCTTTGCCGGGATAGAAATCCGTGATCGCTCCACCGAAGGCCAGCACTACAGGATCGCAGGTTTGAACCTGCTCACCGCCATTATCATTTTTTGGAACACCCTGAAACTCGGTGACGCCGTCGAAAACCGAAACCAAGCCGGATTGCCCAGCCGCGGTCGACGCGCCCTTCGCCCTTCGACGAATTTCTCCGCGGTCTGATCGATGATGGGGAAGCTCCCATAGTGGCAGGGATCGCTTTGTCGAAGTTGAAATAGCGGCGGCAGGCGAGTGCAGCTACCGCGCCGCCCATGGTAAGGCGATCGCCGATGGGGACGATTCCGATGTTCGGCTTATGCAGTTCTTCGATCAGTGCCATGTCACCAAAGATGTCGGTGTCGCCCATGTGATAGAGCGTTTTGTCATCGGGGAATGGAGGACAAGGCCGGTCGAATTGCCGAGATAGACATTCTGCCCGTCTTTCATACCGAATGACGAGGAATGCAAGGCATTGAGGAAAGCCGTGGTAAAACCGCCGCAGTCACTGTGCCGCCGTGCAGTCCGGGATTGACTTTGTCACCATTGGCGCCCTGCCCGGCAAAACAGTTGCAGATCTCGAAATTGGCGACCAGCATGGCGTCAGTCTTTTTCAAGATGGCGGGCACGTCGCCGACGTGATCATTGTGGCCGTGCGTGAGCAGCGGCGGGTTCTTCCCACCCTTTGTTCCAGGACGGGTTATCAGACAGAAACGGATCGATCAGGATCTTGGCCGCGCCCATGGCAGGAGATGAACCCCATAATGGGCAAAGGACAAGCGAGGTACACCTTCACTCCGGTACCATAGCTCGCTGATAGGTTGGAAATCCTTGCTGCCTGAACAGTCCCTTCTCCGAGCCAACTGTCCTCGCTATGGTTTACGACAGAATCGACGCGGCGGCTTAGCCGCTTTTCATGTTTCGGCGCTTCATCGGCGCGGGAAAAGCCGGTCCATGACCGCATTCGTAATGCGCTCGGAACGGCAATCGTCAAGCGGATAGACGCCACCGAAGGCGGGACCGAACTGGCGCATAAGCACTTCAACCAGCAACTTCGGGCGTTGTGCAGACGTGCCTCTACAGTCTCCGATGTGAGTGCAAACAACTCGGCAAACTGCTCCGGCGTCATGCCGTCAACAACGCAGGCCACGAGCACCCTGCGCAGCTCATCGGGCAACTCATCTATCGACCGTTCCAGGGTGTCTCGGATCACACCGTCGGCCATTTAGCACTCCTGGACAAACTTCCTGCCACAACCCTCGCAGAGCCGCACTAGCTGAGCCCAATCCCTTGAATGGTGCATTTCACGGAGTCTTCCCATCGGGCGACTCGGCTCCGGGCAAGGACTAAGACGACGACTTCAGCGAATCCGTATCGACCGGCAGGCTGCGCAGGCGCTTGCCGGTGGCGACGAAGATCGCATTGGTCACTGCCGCACTGACAATGGCTGTGGGAGCTTCACCAATGCCACCTGGTGCTTCTGCGTTCTTAATCAAGTGCGTCTCCACCACCGGCACCTCGTCGATACGCATCGGCAGATAGCTGTCGAAATTGCTTTGCTCGACCCGTCCATTCTTGAAGGTGATCGAGCCATGGAGCGCAGCGGTCAGCCCGAAAAGCGTTCCACCCTGAACCTGCGCTTCGATCGTATCGGGATTGACGTACATGCCGCAATCAACCGCACAGACGATCCGCTTGACTTTGACAGAGCCATTGGCCGCCACTTCGACCTCGGCGACCTGCGACAGGTAACTTCCGTATGCGAATTGTACGGAAATCCCGCGGCCATGCCGTGCGGGAAGTGGTGATCCCGACCCAGCTTTTTCCGCGGCAAGCGACAGAACAGCGAGCGCTCGCGGATTATGCCTGAGCAGCGCTTTGCGATAAGCGACGGGATCCTGCTTCGCTGCATGCGCGAGCTCATCCATGAAGCTTTCGACCACAAAAACATTGTGAGTCGGTCCGACGCCGCGCCAGAAAGCCGTCCGGACACCAGGGGGCTCGACCCGGACATAGTCGACGCGGATATTGGGCAGCGCATAGGGCGGCTCGGCCGCCGCTTCTACGGCATCGAGGTCTAATCCGTCCTTGAACCAATAAGGAATATAGCGAGCGGCGATTGAGGAGCCGGCAATCCGGTGCGTCCAGGCAACCGGCTTGCCGTCGGCATCAAGTCCGGCCGACAGCCGATCGAAGTAGTACGGCCGATACATATCGTGCTGGATGTCTTCCTCGCGGCTCCAGATCACCTTCACTGGGCCATCGACGTGCTTGGCGATCTTGACGGCCAGCACCGTGCCATCGGCCTCCAGCCTTCGGCCGAAGCCACCACCAATCAAATGATTGTGAATTTTGATCGCATCCTTTGGCAGACCGGTGAGTTCGGCCACCAGAGACTGCGTGAGCCCCATCGCCTGCGTCCCGACCCAAACATCGCAACGATCCTTCTGCAGATGAACGGTGCAGTTCATCGGCTCCATCGCCGCATGGGCTAGGAAAGGCACCTGATAGATGGCGTCAAGCCGTTGCGCCGCTTCCGCGAGAGCCTTCCCCGCGTCACCGTCGTTACGGGCAACCACGCCCGGCTTTTTGGATTCCTCCTCCAATTGCTTGACAATATCGGCGTTGCTGACCTTGCCATTCGGTCCGTCGTCCCACGTGATCGCGGCAGCCTCGAGCCCCTTCTTCGCCGCACCCATGTGATCCGCCACCACGGCAACAGCTTCGTCGATATTAACCACCTGCCGGACGCCCTTCACTGCCAGCGCGGCCTTCTCGTCCACCGTTTTCGCCTTGCCACCGAGCACAGGCGAGATAGCAACCGCCGCAACCTTCATACCCGCCAGTCGTGCGTCGATGCCGTAGAGCACGCGCCCATCGATCTTTATCGATGAATCCACGCGCTTGGCACGCGTGCCGATCAGGGTGAAATCCTTCGGTTCTTTCAATTTGACGTTTGCTGCAGGCGGCACGGGCAGCTTCGCCGCAGCCTGCGCAAGTTCGCCGTAGCTCAGATGCTTCGAGCCTGACGCATCGAACACGACGCCGTTCTTGGCATGGCAAGTTGCTGGATCGACATTCCACCGCTTGGCGGCAGCCGCAATCAGCAGATTACGACCTACTGCCCCTGCCTGACGCAGAGGCGTCCAGAAGGCACGTACAGAGGAGGAAGCACCTGTAGTTTGAATGTGCAGGAACGAGTTGGCGTAAAGCGCATCATTTGCCGGCGCATGCTGAACCTGAATCTGGTCAAGCCCCACTTCCAGTTCTTCAGCGAGAAGCATCGAGAGCGACGTGTAAACCCCCTGCCCCATCTCGGCCATCGGGATCACCAGGGTCACGGCGCCGGATGGATTAATCCGTATAAATCCATTCGGCGCGAACGTACCCGTGACCTCGCTTTCGACCAC
Organism: Mesorhizobium sp. M0166; assembly: GCF_040322255.1. Taxonomy (NCBI): domain Bacteria; kingdom Pseudomonadati; phylum Pseudomonadota; class Alphaproteobacteria; order Hyphomicrobiales; family Phyllobacteriaceae; genus Mesorhizobium; species Mesorhizobium sp. M0166. Next base: position 27,882 of record NZ_JAMYTD010000055.1, read on the forward strand.
CCTCGAAGCAGGCGCCGCGAAGACGGACTCCGTGCTGGTACCGGTCAGCGCAAAACCAAGCAGCAAACCTGTGCCCTGAAGAAAGGCGCGCCGCGACACCGCTTTTTCATCGGCGATCTGCCCTCTCAGAATAAGCCCATCCATGATCTCAAACTCCCGCAGCGTGCTTGATCGCAGCGCGGATGCGCTGATACGTGCCGCATCGGCAGACATTGCCCGACATGGCGGCGTCGATGTCGTCATCCGTCGGCTTCGGCGTGTCCTTCAGCAGCGCCGCCGCCGACATGATCTGGCCGGACTGGCAGTAGCCGCACTGCACCACCTCCAGCTCCAGCCACGCCTTCTGCAAGGCCGCGCCCTGCGGCGCTTGACCGATCGCCTCGATTGTGGTGATCGCACTGTCGCCGACGCTGTCGACCGGCGTCTGGCAGGAGCGGACCGCCTGGCCGTCGACATGCACGGTGCAGGCGCCGCATAGCCCCTGGCCGCAGCCGAACTTGGTCCCGGTCATACCGAGCACGTCGCGCAGCACCCACAGCAGCGGGGTGTCGCCGTCGACATCGGCCTCATGAGGGGTGCCGTTGATCTTTAACGTGAAAGCCATGCATGCCTCTTTGTGGCTGGGGCTGATAGGACGCAGCCGGCCGGCCTGAACAGCGTCGGCCGGCTGCGTGCATCAATGGGCGCGTGTCGCTCACGGACGAACGCGGATGATCGTCTTGCCCGAGCGTCGCTCGGTCGGGTTGAAGGCGGAAACGGCGTCGTCGAGGGTCGAGATGTTGCCGATGTTCGTCCGCAGTCGTCCGTCCCGCACCCGCTGGACGATCTCTCTCAGTTGAGCACGATCGGACTCGACAACGAAGTCGACGGCCAGGCCATTGGCTGGCCGCGCTTCGGGCGGCCCGACGACGGTCACCAGTGTCCCTCCGGCTCGAATCAGGCCCGCCGACCGCTTCTGGATGTCGCCGCCGATGACATCGAACACCAGATCGACGCCGCCGACATCTTCCAGGGCGTCATTCTCGAGGTCGACGAACTCGTTCGCGCCGAAGTCGAGCGCCTTCTGACGGTCGGCAGCGCGTCCGGTGCCAATGACGTAGGCGCCGGCCTCTCGTGCGAGTTGCGTCACCATCGACCCGACTGCGCCGGCCGCACCATGTGCAAGGACGCTCCGCCCGGCCTGAAGGCGGCCATGGTCGAACAGACCCTGCCACGCAGTCAGGCCCGAGATCGGCAAACTTGCGCCTACCGTGAAGTCGACGTCGCCCGGCAGCGGCGCGAGGTTACGTGCCTCCATGGCTACATACTCCGCCAGGGTGCCGTCGCGATACCAATCGGCGAGGCCGAACACCCGCTGTCCCACCGACAGTCCGCTCGTACCGTAGCCGAGGGCGGTGACCACGCCGGCCAGCTCGTGCCCGGGGATCGATGGCGTCCGGTCACGGTCGACGCGATCGGTCCAGGTCGAGGGCCACGCCAGCTCAGTCGGGACGAATCCCGACGCATGAACCTGAACGACGACGTCGTTTATCACTGCCTGCGGCTCGGGCCGCTCGGCCAGCTTCATCCCGGCCGTTCCCGCGGCCTGGTCCATTACTACGATTGCTTTCATGATAATTATCTCCTCGGTCATTTATCTGTTTGGTGGAAATGTTGGATCGATGGGCGCGTGTCGCTTACGGATGAACGCGGATGATCGTCTTCCCCGCACGTCGCTCGGTCGCGTTGAAGGTGGCGACGGCATCGTCGAGGGCCGAGACGGTGCCGATGTTCGTCCGCAGTCGTCCGTCCCGGACCCGCTGGACGATCTCACTCAGTTGGGCACGATCGGACACGACGACGAAATCGACGGCCAGGCCGTCGGCGGGCCGTGCCTCGGCCGGGCCGGCGATGGTCACCAGTGTTCCTCCGGGCCGGATCACGCCAGCGGACCGCTTCGCGATGTCGCCGCCGAGGACATCGAAGACCAGATCGACTGGGCCGACGTCTTCTAGGGCGTCGTTCTCGAGGTCGACGAACTCTTGCGCGCCGAAGTGGAGCGCCGTCTGACGGTGGGCAGCGCGTCCGGTGCCAATGACGTAGCCACCGGCCTCACGTGCGAGCTGGGTCACCATCGAACCGACTGCGCCGGCCGCGCCATGCACGAGGACGCTCTGCCCCGGCCGGAGACGGCCGTGCTCGAACAGTCCCTGCCACGCGGTCAGGCCCGGCATCGCCACGCTCGCGCCCACCGTGAAGTCGATATCGCCCGGCAGCGGCGCGAGGTTGCGCGCTTCGACTGCCACATACTCGGCCAGGGTGCCGTCGCGATACGAGTCCGTGACGCCGAACACCCGCTGTCCCACTGACAGCCCCGTCGTGCCATAGCCAAGGGCGGTGACCACTCCCGCCAGTTCTTGCCCGGGAATAACCGGCGTCCGGTCACGGCCGAGGCGATCGGTCCAGGTTGAGGGCCACGTCAGCTCATCCCAGGTGAATCCCGACGCATGAACCTGAACGATGACGTCGTTTATCGCTGCCGGCGGCTCGGGCCGCTCCACCAGCTTCATCCCGGCCGTTCCCGCAGCCTGGTCTGTCACGACGATTGCTCTCATGATAATTATCCCTCGGCCATTTGTTTCTTGGGCGGAAATCTTGCAGGGACCGAAAGCCCGTTCGACATCTAATGCCAGCGGCAATCGGTTTCCGAAAGCGAAGGTAGAACAGTGTGACCTCGCTTCCAGAACTGCTTCGTGCAGGGCAGCGCCTTGACGAGTGGCACATCAGTGTCCTCCACGTTCGCGGTCGGGCCGGCCGGAGCCGCTCCGCTCATCTACGCGAGCGCCGCCACGGTGACGGCGACCAGCGAGACGGTGACAGCCGACAGTCTTCGGTGATTTCATGTGGGGTCTCCTATGTTGCCCGCCCGCGGCACGATGGCTCGGCGCAATAGCTTCATTCAATGTCGAGGCGGCCGCGCGTTAGGCCCGCCCGGTGGATCTCAGGATCGGACGCAGCCAACCAAATTAGAAATTCCCTTTGGACATGCTTTCGATAGGCGTGAGGTATCGTCGCCCAACAGCGCTGTGCGCACTGTCGCCCAGGGGCATTTCAAACCGGCTCATTGCCGGTTTGTCCTGGATACGCCGCGGGAAGCGGGGCGAGCCGTGTGTCTGGACGAACGGCGACGGATTGTGGATTCGCGGTCCGATCCGCGGAATTATCTTGCCACCGCGGCGGCGTGCGGCCCGCAGCACGCCCGTTCGGGACTTTTGAGGAAACGCGTGTCGATGCACGATCTGACTGCACCGCTGTCGTACGTCGCCTGCCAGGGCGCGCAGCGGATGCGGGTACTCGATTTCATCCCCGGCACGCCATTAATGACCGCCGCCGCGTAATGACCGCCGCCGCGCTCGAAATCTCTGAACCATCCAGCAGCTCACCCGAGACCAAGGCGACTTTCGACGAGAGACAGTGCAGGACAGTCCTTCACGAGCAGATGCCGACGATCCAGCGGGAACTGGGGGAGGGGGACGGCAAGGCCGCCCATGAGGTCGCAGAGCTGGCTGAGGCGATCGCGAAAGCGAACATGCCGGAAGAGGCGGAGGGCCAGGCGCTGAAGGAACGCCGGCGTTACGAGCGCATGCCCGAGGGCGCTGCCGAAACTAAAAGAACTTGCATTACAGAAGCGACCAACAGCGCTTACCTCTTCTTTCGTCCGTCGCTTCTGCGGCAAGTGAATCCGTCCCCGCCAGATGCAAACACCTCGAGCGGTGATCCACGTGGCATCGTTTCGATAGACGGAGGTGATTGGACGCTCGCCCGCCCCGTGTCTATCTTCAATGCAGAACAAAAAAGGAGCTCCGCGAATGCCGACGTACAGGAAAAACCCAGAAGCGGTCTCGAAGTTGACTCCCGAGCAGTACCGCGTCACGCAAACTGACGGAACCGAGCGCCCCTTCGCCAATGAATACTGGGACAACAAGGAACCTGGCCTCTACGTCGACGTGGTTTCCGGCGAGCCGCTCTTCGCGTCGTTCCACAAGTTCGACAGCGGCACAGGCTGGCCAAGTTTCACGCGGCCTCTCGAGGCCGCGAATGTCGTCGAGAACGTGGACAGCTCGCACGGCATGACACGGACCGAGGTCCGCTCCAAGCACGGCGACAGCCACTTGGGCCACCTCTTCCCCGACGGGCCGCGCGACAAGGGCGGGTTGAGATACTGCATGAACTCGGCCTCCCTGCGTTTCATCCACCGTGACCAACTAGAGAGCGAAGGCTACGGCGAGTACGCAGAGCTCTTTGCAAAGCAGGAGGCCTGACGATGGCAACGACTACAGAGCGCGCCATCCTGGCAGGGGGTTGCTTCTGGGGAATGCAGCAGCTGGTGCGGCGCCTCCCCGGCGTCGTATCGACGCGGGTCGGATACTCCGGCGGTGACGTCAAGAACGCCACATACCGCAACCACGGCACGCATGCGGAAGCGATCGAGATCACATTCGATCCGAGCAAGACGGGCTTCCGCGATCTGCTGGAGTTTTTCTTCCAGATCCACGATCCAACAACTCCCAACCGGCAGGGAAACGACCGCGGCGCGAGCTACAGATCTGCGATCTTCTACGCCAGCGAGGAGCAGCACCGCGTTGCGCAAGACACGATCGCCGACGTCGAAGCCTCGGGGCTGTGGCCGGGCAAGGTGGTGACGGAGGTCTCGCCCGCTGGCGACTTCTGGGAGGCTGAGCCTGAGCACCAGGACTACCTGGAGCGCCACCCGAGTGGCTACACCTGCCACTTCGTACGCCCGCAGTGGAAGCTTCCGCGCAGAAGCGCCGCCTGACGGCGGGGCAGGGACGCGTCGACGGCGGTGCCCTGAGCTTTACTTCGCTTCCGTGAGACGGGTGCTGCGACGCATCCTCGCAGTATCCGTGGAGCTACTCGGGTGTGGCCAGCTGGTGGGTTTGGACGGCCGGACACGGTTTCGAGATTCGCGAGCCAGGAATGTCCCATATCGTCGCGGATGCGCGGCGCCTCGCCCGTTGCGGCTGCACATCCGAAAGTCACCGTGAGGAATTGCAATGGTCCCTGTGCACCTTTTCCAGTCCGCGCTTGCGCTTAGCGACCTAGAGCGCTTCTACCTCGAGGTGCGGCAAACCAGCGAGGCCCTCGGCGAGCCCCTTTCAGACGCGGACGCAACGGTGCAGTCGATGCCGGACGCGAGCCCCGCGAAGTGGCACCTCGCACATACCACCTGGTTTTTCGAGGCGATGGTGCTCTTGCGTCACCTGAAGGGCTACAAGCCGTTCGACGAGAAGTTCACGTTCCTGTTCAACTCCTACTACGAGACGATGGGGGCGCGGCAGCCGCGTCCAAGGCGTGGCATGGTCACGCGGCCGGCGCTGGACGAGATCTACGCGTACCGGGCGCATGTCGACCAGGCCGTCGCGAGGCTGCTCAACTCTCGGCCGACCCGCGACGCCGCCGAGCTGATCGAGCTCGGATGTCACCACGAGCAGCAGCACCAAGAGCTCTTGCTCACGGACATCCTTCACCTGTTCGCGCAAAATCCGATCCGGCCATCCTACCGAGACCCTGCCCCGGTGTCGGTCGAGTCCGCGGTCCTGCCTGCGCTCTCCTTCACCGACTTCGAAGGAGGAATCGTCGAGATCGGCCACGGCGGTGCGGGCTTTGCTTTCGACAGCGAGGGGCCGCGTCACCGCGTGTTGACCGAGCCGTTCCGGCTCGCCGACCGTTTGGTGACCAACGCCGAGTGGATGGAGTTCATTGAGGACGGTGGCTACACCAAGCCTCTGCTGTGGCTGTCCGAGGGCTGGACGAAAGCGCTCGCTGAGGGCTGGTCGCGGCCGCTCTACTGGGAGACGCGCGACGGCCAGCACTGGACCATGACGCTGACGGGCTTCCAATCGATCGACCCCACCGCACCGGTCGCGCACGTCAGCTACTTCGAGGCTGATGCGTTCGCCACGTGGTCCGGAAAGCGGCTGCCGAGCGAGGCGGAGTGGGAGGTGGCCGCGCAAAGACTCGACGTCGACGGCAACTTCCTCGACCTCAATCGCCTCAGGCCCAAGCCCGCGTCCCCGCGGAAAGTCGGGGTGCAGCAGATGTTCGGCGACGTCTGGGAGTGGACGCGCAGCCCGTTCTCGCCCTACCCGCGCTTCCGCGCGGTCGAGGGCGCGGTCGGCGAGTACAACGGCAAGTTCATGTCCGGGCAGTTCGTTTTGCGAGGCGGCTCTTGCGCGACGCCGCCGGGACACCTCCGCGCGAGCTACCGGAATTTCTTCCCGGCGCACACGCGTTGGCAATTCGCGGGACTTCGCCTGGCGGACGACGCCTAGCTCCGCCGCGATCGGCGAAACCACAAGGAGAGACGAGATGGCCACGGACAAGATCGTTCAGAACATGGAAGTGATCGGCGCGGACGGCGTCCACGTCGGCACCGTCGACGGTGTCGCCAACGGGCGCATCAGGCTGGCGAAGCGCGACAGCGGCGAGGGCCAGCACAAGGGCCACACGCACTTCATCGACCTCGGACTGGTCGCCGACGTCGAGGGGCAGAGGGTTCGCCTTTCTGCGAACGCGGCTGTGGCGGTGACATTCGAGGAAGAGCAGTCGGGAAAGCCCGTCTGAAGAAGGAGGGCCCGATGACCCTGACCACACCCAAGGCGCCGAAGCTGGATCAACTACGCGCAATGACGACGATCGTGGCCGACACGGGCGATCTCGGAGCAGTGGCGCGTCTCAAGCCGGTGGACTGCACGACGAATCCGACGATCGTCCTGAAGGCGATCGATACTCCCGAGTACAGGGATGTCGTCGACGAGGCGTTGGCATGGGGACGGAAACAGAGCGGCGATGATGCACGCTTGGCCGCTGCGACGGCCGACCGGCTCGCAGTCTCCGTCGGCGTCGAACTCTTGCGACTCGTGCCAGGCTTCGTTTCCACCGAGGTGGACGCGAACCTGTCGTTCAACATCAGAGCATCGGTCGCGAGGGCACGCCAGATTATCCACGCCTACAAGCAGCGAGGCATCGGGCCCGAGCGCGTGCTCATCAAACTCGCTTCGACGTGGGAGGGAATACGCGCTGCGGAGATCCTCCAACGCGAGGGCGTGAAGTGCAACATGACGTTGCTGCTGAACCGAGCCCAGGCGATTGCGAGCGCTGAGGCGCACGCCTTCCTGATATCGCCATTTGTGGGCCGCATCTACGATTGGCACAAGAAGTCTGGTGGAAGGGACTTCACCGCCGACGAGGATCCAGGTGTCGGCTTCGTGCGGGACATCTACGGGTACTACAAGTCGAACGGTATCGAGACGATCGTCATGGGCGCGTCGTTCCGCAACACCGGCCAGATCGAGGCGCTGGCCGGATGCGATCGGCTTACGATCGCGCCATCCCTTATGGACGCGCTTGCGTCCGAGGGGGGCGATCTCAAACGCGTCTTGGCGCCGGCCGCCGCAGAGCCGCGCTCCCTCCGGACCGCGGAAGACGGGATCTGCCACTGGTTCGTGAGCGAAGACGCTGTCGACATAAAACACCCGGACCCCGCGGGTCCGATGGACGAGACAATTTTTCGGTGGATCATGAACGAGGACGCGATGGCGACCGAGAAGCTGGCCGAAGGCATTCGCGTGTTCGCGAACGACCTGAAGACGCTCCGCCGCAGGATCGCCAAACGCCTCCAGTGAGTTCCGCGGCGCCATCGCCACTGAGAGCAAACGCAGAGCCGTGATGACGTTTGTGTACCACCTGAACAACTCGAGGTCTCAAAGCGTCCCGTAACTGCTCGAGGAGCCGGGGTCGCAGGTGCGTCCAGCGCACCTTACCGCGGTCGCGCGCGGCGGCGCCTACGCTCTCGTGGAGTGAAGACCGGCGTTAGGCTGCATCGGATACCTCGATCGCGTCTTCGGTCGGCATGGCGGTGGCGGACGAGGTGCGCTGCGCCCTGGCACGGTATTCTGACGGGTCGTTGCCGTAGTACCTGCGGAAAGTGCGCGTGAAGCTGCTCCGGCTCTGGTAGCCGGCGCTGAAGGCGACCTGGTCGATAGACAGCGCGTTGGCCGCGAGCAGGTCCGCTGCGTGGCGCATCCTCACCCGGCGGAGCAATGACATCGGGGATTCTCCGAGGGCGGCGGAAAACCTCGCCATGAAAGCCGAGCGGCTGAGACCGACGGCGTGCGACAGACTCTGGACGGTGTGCGCCACGGACGGGC
>NZ_JAMYTD010000056.1:0-33523 GCF_040322255.1 Mesorhizobium sp. M0166
ATCGTGATCTCCATCGAATCTCGCAAATCCGACAGAATCACAACCTGCTGAAATCACTCAACTCTTTTTGGAACGGACACTTAGACCCTGACGAATTGCATATCCGGTGGTCGGAAGAGACCGTTTTTGCGGACGGCGGACGGCTGGCGGGCCGCGTCACGGTTGTAGCGATCTTGGAGACAAAGGTATTGGCGACACCTTGGTCTAGTGGATTTGGGTTCGCAGCACGGCTCTACTCCCTCCGGGTATTTTTGGAGAATCCATTATGAAAACTTTTATGAAGACCATTGCGATCGCTGCGGCGTTGAACCTTACGGCGGCGGCTCTGGCCGGGGAGCGAAGACCGACGATCGTCCTTGTTCACGGCGCCTTCGCAGAGTCCGCCAGTTGGAATGGAGTAGTCGCGGAGCTGACCCGCGACGGGTTCGCGGTCATCGCGGCGGCTAATCCGTTGCGCAGTCTAGGTGGTGATGCGGCCCAGGTGGCAAGCGTGGTTGCTTCCGTAGAAGGGCCGGTGGTCCTCGTCGGCCATTCCTATGGAGGGGCGGTGATCTCCGCAGTGGCGGACGAGCAGAGCAAAGTGAAGGCGCTCGTCTATGTGGCAGGGTTCGCGCCCGACATCGGCGAGAGTAGCCTCGGACTGACCGGCAAGTTTCCGGGAAGCACGCTCGGGCCGACGCTGGCGCCCCCGATCAACCTACCAACTGGCGAGCAGGACCTATATATCCAGCAGGACAAGTTCCCGGAGCAATTTGCAGCCGACGTTCCAACGGCCGACGCACGATTAATGGCTGCGGCGCAGCGACCGGTGACGCAGGCCGCCTTGGCCGATCGGGCGGTTCGCGCGGCCTGGAAGACAATCCCATCTTGGTGGATCTACGGTGCCGCAGACCGCAACATCCCGCCCGCCGCGATGGCGTTCATGGCTGAGCGCGCCCATGCCCGGAAGGTCGTGGTCATCGCGGGAGCCTCACACGTGGTGATGGTCTCCCGTCCCCATGAGGTTGCCGCGCTAATCGAGGATGCGGCGGCCGACGCAAAATAGTGGTGTCCCGCGGGCTGCTTCACTGGGGGGATGAACTCGCATCGGAGCGTCGTCGACTTTGTGTCCTGCATCACCTTGAAGGCGACCCCGATGGAGTATGCCGGGAGCTATGCAAAGAAGTTTACGGATAGCACCAGACGATTTTCGCGGCGCCATCGAGAGCCTGTCAGTGCGGGAATCCCTTCTCCGCCGCATCCGACGGCCCTCGCGGCTGGTGGACTATCGGATACACTGGAATTTGCAATGACCGATCCAGACTTCCCTACCATCAAAGCCCACGCAATCGTCGGCCGGATCACCAGTCGGTTTGGCGCGCAGTCGACGGCAGCTGACGTGATCCAAGGTATTGACCTCCGGGGCAAGCGCGCAGTTGTGACCGGGGCCTCGTCCGGGATCGGGGTCGAGACCGCCCGCGCGCTCGCGGGCGCCGGCGCGGAGGTAGCGCTCGCGGTCAGGGATATCGACGCAGGCCAACGGGTCGCGGAAGATATCACGGCGACCACGGGCAACCGCGACGTGCCAGTGGTCGGACTGGATCTCGCCGACCAGATCTCCGTGGCTGACTTCGTGTCAGGGTGGCGCGGCCCCCTCGACATCTTGGTCAACAACGCCGGCATCATGGCCTCACCCGAGCGGCGGACGCGAGAAGGCTGGGAATTGCAGTTTGCCACCAACCACCTCGGCCACTTCGCCCTAACGACCGGTCTCCACGATTTCTTGCGGAGCACCTTCCGCGCACGTGTGGTGGTGGTTAGTTCGGTGGGCCACATCAACGCCGAGGTAGACTTCGACGACATCAACTTCGAACGGCGCCCCTACGACTCCTGGGCGGCCTACAGCCAATCGAAGACCGCCAACATTCTCTTCGCGGTAGAGGCGGCGCGACGCTGGGCGGCCGACGGCATCACAGTGAACGCCCTCAATCCGGGCCGCATCCTCGGCACCCGCTTGACCCGCTTTATGGACACGCCTACCGCCGGGCCAGTGAGCTTCGAACCGGCTAGCACCGTCGTCTCCTGGAAGAACGTCGAACAGGGCGCCGCCACATCGGTCTTCCTGGCAACCTCGCCGCTCGTCAATGGCGTCTCGGGGCGCTATTTTGAGGACTCCAACGAAGCCGGTCCACACCAGCCGGGGGTTCGCCGTGGTGTCGCCGACTACGCGATCGATCCGCAGAAGGCGGCTCGCCTCTGGCAGGTTTCGCTCGACATGCTGGCCAGCCGACGTCTGCCCTGATGCAAACGAGCGCTGCCACATGGGCACGGCCCATCGCCTCGCTGGGGATTGTGGCGGGACCTGTCTTGCTGGGTAGGAGAACCGGCTTCATGTGATGCAAACCCGCCGGAAGAGGTGTCTGGTCGTCGCGGCGCGCGCTCGAGCCCTCGCGGGCCCTGTGTCAGCCGCGTGATAGCATCTCGGATCGAGGCTGTTGCCAGGAATACCCGCGATGCGGCTCGTCCCGCCGGCTGGTGGTACGCGAACGCCTGACGGCGGATCGGCTCTTGCCAGTTCGTCACCGGTGAATCCGGCGAGCTACCTGCTGCAGCACCATCTACCGCCGAACGCCGCCAACACGTACGTTCAATAGACCAGTCGCCAAACCTGGCGTTTCCTCGTGCTGCATCGGTGTGGCCTCGGTGGGCTTGCGGACTGCGAGGAGGGTCAAGGTGTCATTGGGAAGCCCAATCAAAGTGGCCGTGCTGGTCGGAAGCCTCCGCAAGGACGCCTACAGCCGCAAGATCGCCCGAGCGCTGACAGAAGTCGATCACCTTGAATTAAGAGGAGACCGTCACTGAATGGTGTTTGGTGCGCGCCGCTCTTAAAGCGGTTTTTCCCCAATTGGCAGCATCACGGAAAACACGGCGCCATGAGGTTTGTTCGGCGTTGCCCAGAGCCTGCCACCATGCGCGTCCACGATCGAGCGACAGATCGGCAATCCCATCCCCAAACCGTTGGACTTGGTCGTGTAAAACGCTTCAAAGATGCTCTCCGGGTTAGCCTGAGACAGACCCGGGCCCGTATCACTTACCGAGAGAAGGGCGCCGCCTGACTCAGCCTTGCTGGTCCTGATCGTCAATTCGCGCAATCCCTGCTCAATCTCGCTCATGGCTTCGATGGCGTTCATGATTAAGTTCAGAATCACCTGTTGCAACTGGACTCTGTCCCCGAAAATATGCGGCAGCCCGTCTGCCAGTTGCATCTTCGCCAAGACGCCTCTCTCTAACATTGGGATACGGGCTAGTGCCGCAATTTCCAAAATTGTCTCGTTGATTTCCAAGTTTTCCTTCCGAGCCGGCGCATTCTTGGAGAAGTCACGAATCCGGCTCACAATATCAGCGGTCCGCTTACCGTCGCTGATAATACGGCCGATCGCGTTCTTAACCCCTTCCAAATTTGGCGGCTGGCGGGCGAGCAAGCGCATCGCGGTTCCGGCATTCATCAGCGTGGCAGCGATAGGTTGATTGACTTCGTGGACAATGGACGCGGCGAGCTGGCCCATCGTTGCTACGCGGTTGGCATGCACCACCTCTGCCTCGGCGCGTTTTCGCTCGGTCAGGTCCACGACGAAGGCCACGCCCTGATGTCGGAGTTCGTCGAAGATCGCCCCACCCACAAGCACGGGCACGAGCTTGTTGTCACTCCGAAGAAGGTCCTTTTCATAAGGCCTGTAGGTACCAATTGAAGCCATATCCGCCAAGGCTCGCTCGTCAGCCCCTCTCCATTCGGCAGGCGTCAAGGAGGTCCAGCTGAGGAGGCCCGAAGTAACATCTTCGCGGGTATATCCCACGATATTGAGAAAGGCCTCGTTGGCCTCCATGATGCGACCGCCAAGATCGAAGATACATATCCCGATGATATTGGAGTCGACGAGACGTCGAACCTTCGCCTCCCGTTCTTGGAGATCGCTATAGAGACGTGTGTTCTCGAGCGAGATCGCTGCTTGCGCCGCCAGGAGTTCCAGGACAGTGATTCGAGCCGGTGTAAACGCGTGTGAAGTCAGTGCATTTTCGAGGAGGAGAATTCCGGTCAACTCTCCTTGTTTAATCAGCGGGACGCAGAGGATCGACTTCAATCGCCGATAGCGCAAATAGTCATCAACAGAGAACAGGTTAGGTTTGGAGGCATCATCGAGAATCACGCTTTCCCGCGTACGGATGACGTAGCGGACGAGGGATTCTGGACAGGTGATCGGGGTGATCGGCTCTTGACGCATCGTGACTTCGATCTGATCTCCGGTCGCTCGCGCCTCCGCCTGAATCAGATATTCATTCCCTGTTGGCAGAATCAAAAGGCCGCGATCCGCGCCTGCGTTCTCGATCAAGGTCCTCATCAGTCGCTCGATCAATTTGGGCAATTCGATCTCGCTGGACAGAGCCTGTGAGGCTATTATGACGCTCGCTGCGTCCAGATGTTGAACCGGGGAGCCAACGATTGCGGCACCACGTTCTCCTTCCGGAGCGGCCAAGTGCGGATAAAGCCGATCGAGTTGCCGCGCCTTGCCGTGGGCGCCCCAGCGGAGATAACAGCCCCGGGCCTTGCGCAGGTGGGCATTGGCCGATGTCTCGGAGCCGCGCGCGTTGTAGAACCTGGCGGCCAACTCACAGGCCAGGCCCTCGTTCTGCACGAAACTTTGGTCGCGAGCCAAACCAATTGCCTGCTCGTAAAGCCGCATGGCGTCGGCGTCCCGTCCTTCGATACGGGCGATCTCAGCAGCCAGCAGTGCATGCTTGTCACCGAAGGTGGGTGGGTAGTTTTCCGCCCATTCTCTCAATTGTTCCAGGTGCAGCGCCAGAAGATCATGCCATGCTCGCTTCTCGACGGCCGAAGCGTTCTCATAGAGTGTGGCCATGGTCAGCGCGGCGTAATAGAAGTAGTCGAGCTGCTGGAAATGAACGGGTGCGGCCCAAAGCATTTCTTTCGCCGTCTCGGCTGACGCTAGAGCCTCGACGTAGTCGCCCGACAGGAAACGGGCTTGTAGCTTGAGGATCCAGTATAGGCAGGCCGCCGTCGCCGTCCCGTCAGTCGTGATTTGCGCTTCGAAGTCCGCTTCGTCAAACGTCGCATCACTGAAAGTGGAGAAGGTTAAGGTACGGCCCTGCATGGTCGCAATGAAGCGTTGCTGGGCCATGATAACGGTGGCCACGTCATCGAAACGAGCTTTGCGGACAAAATCCAGGCCCATTTCCGATTCGCGCCACACCGCGTCGAGCGGATCGTTCCGCATCAGAAAGTCGGTGATGGACTTGTCTATGCAGTAGCAGGCGACGGTCAGATCACCGGTGTCAGTTGCTATGCGAAAGGCCGTTTGCAGACAATTTATCGAGCTTGCAATCGGTTGTGTCCAAACAGCCACTACCCCTTTCGCGTGGTAGGCCTTCCCACGGTAAGCGACGAAGCTGTGCTTATCGACAATGTCGCAAGCGAGCTCGGCGAATCGATAACCGTCGCTATAGCGGCGAAATACTGGTCCGAGGATTTGGCCGAGATCGGCATACCCATGGGCGGATGCGCCGCTTGTTCCGTGCTGCATGGTGATCTTGCCTATCCGGCACGCGAGCAGGCACCATAAATTGAAGTCAGTATGGTGAGCTGGCGAGAGGAGCACTGACAGCACGTCCATCGCGGCCAGCATTTCCGGATCCTTCATCATGGGCAGATCAATCAAGCTTTCGATCGGGCGTGCGCTGAGGACCTGCCAGACCGTCTCGTATTCGGCCTGGACCTGCGCCCAGCTTGGGTGCGCCGGCATTTCAATGCCGAATAGCCCCAGGCACGAGAGTGCGCTGTCGACGGCTTGGGCGTTTTCCGACTTCAGAGTATGGAGCAGGACCTTCAGACGGTAGGTGGCCGCCAGATCGACTTTCGACGCGGCGCATTGCAGCAAATCCATTATTAATTGCTCGGCTTCTTCGAAATTGCCGGTTAAAAAGTCGCACTCCGCACGTTCGGACCAGAGGCCGAACGTTAACTCGTACTGACTGTCCCAGCTTCTTTCGTCGAGCATGGCCATTCCGGCCGCTAGATACACGCATGCAGACACATAGGCGGCCGACGCTTTGGCCTTTCTGCCGGCGCGCAGGTTGAGCGCCGCCAGCTGGGCTTTCTCCGGCAGTTCAGTCAGCAGCCCAGCGCCGCCATTGAGCTGGCCGACGACATTGAACAGATGCTCGGCGAGCTGGTCACCTGTCATGTTCGCCAGCAGCTTGCGGCCGATGAGGAGGTGGGTGTCAATTCGGTGCTCGTCGGGAATGAGCGAATAGACCGCCTGTTGAATTCGATCATGTAGAAACCTGTATGCGCCATCCAGCTGATCGATGAGACCAGCGTAGACGGCCTCCCGCAGCGTCGCGTGCATTGCTTCCTCTGTTTCATCGTGTACCAGAGTCAGTGTGGCGATTCCGGCGACGTGGCCAAGACAGGCGAGCTGTTTCAGCACTTCCAGGGTGGGCGGAGAAAGCCGCTTCAGCTTTTCCACCATGAGGTCCACCACATTGTCGGTATAACCCTTCGCGTGGATGCGATCGACTTCCCATTGCCAAGCATGCCCGACGTGGTCGAACACCAGCAATCCCTCGTCGGCCAACTCCGTCAAGAATTGGATTGCAAAGAATGGATTTCCGCCGGTCTTCTCGTGAACCAGCTGCGCCAAAGGCCGCGCGCGCTCGATGTCACACTGCATGGCACTTGCGGTAAGCTGACTGACATCGTCGAGCCCAAGGGGAGCCAACATTATCTCCCCCACCCTTGCATCCGCGTTTTTGATTGTATCCAGCATTCGCAAAAGCAGGTGAGCCGGACCGACCTCGTCGTTCCGATAGGCGCCTACCAGCAGAAGGTGGCGCACTTCCGAGTGCGTGATTAAATGTTCGATGACGTCGAGCGTAGCTGCGTCCAGCCATTGCAGATCATCGAGGAACAGGGCGAGGGGATGATCCGGCCTCGCGAACGCGGCAAGGAAGCGGCAGAACACCACCTTAAATCGGTTTTGCGCTTCTTGAGGTGGCAGATCGGAAACGGCCGGTTGCTTCCCAATGATGAACTCCACTTCGGGAACGAGGTTGACGATCAGCTGTCCGTGCAAGCCGACCGCCTCTGCCAACACATCCCGCCATTGCTCCACTTCCGCTTCGCTCTTGACGAGAATCTGACGGACCAGAATCTGGAAAGCCTGAGCCAGGGTTGAGTATGGGATGTCGCGCTTGTACTGGTCGAACTTGCCTGCAGCGAAAAGTCCGCGTGACGGGACCAGGACCTTATGCAATTCGCTCACCAACGAGGATTTGCCGACGCCGGAATAGCCGGATATCAGTACGAGTTCTGAGGTGCCTTCGGCCACGACCCGGTCAAAGGACGCGTGCAGGGAGTCGATCTCGCGTTCGCGCCCATAGAGCTGCTCTGGGATCAGCAGTTGGTCCGATGTGTCGTGCGCGGCCAGCGGGAATGGCTCGAGGCGACCATGCAGCTGCCATTCCACCAGACATCGACGCAGGTCTGCCTCGACACCCCCGGCAGTCTGATAGCGTTCCTCCGCCGTCTTCAGCAGAAGCTTCATCACGATTGACGACAGCACCTGAGGAATTTCCCTTACCCGCTCAGTGGGCGAGTCAGCGCGCCTCGCAATGTGGCAATGAATCCACTCCATCGGATCAGAAGCGGTGAACGGGAGACTGCTGGTCAAGACTTCGTACAGCGTGACACCCAGAGAATAGAGATCACTCCGAGAATCGATAGAACGGTTCATCCGCCCGGTCTGTTCGGGAGCCATGTACGGGAGTGACCCGGCGATAAATTCGGGCGCCTCAGGCGACTGACGCTGGCGGGGAAGGCGGGACGCGACCCCAAAGCCGGTAAGCCAAACGTGACCGAAGTCGTCGACAAGTGTGTTCGCCGGCTTAATGTCCTTATGGATGAGGCCTCGCCGGTGGACTTGACCCAGCGCCGCTGCCAAACCAATGGCTGTACGCAAAAAGCGGAGCAGATCGATCGGGTGTCCCCTGTTCTGCTCAACTGCCCGATCCAAGGGTTCACCACCTGGATCCTCAAGAATGAGGAACATTCGCCCTTGCTGACGAGTCATCGCGATGGGCCGAGCCGCCCACGCTGCATCAAGTTCGCTCGCCAACGAGTATTCGTGTTCGAGCCGCCGCAGACTCTGAAGTGACGGCTGCTCAGCAGCGACCGCCACCGCTAAGATCGGTATCTGATTGCCGTGCTCTCTGCCGCGGTAGAGCGTGAACTCCGCCCCTTCGCGAAGAGGCTCCAATGCGTACTCGGAATCCTCAGCCATCAAGATTCTTGCTGGTAGGAGAATGAGCCCGTGCTCTGAGAGAGAAATTGACCCGCGAAAATCCGCAAATCAAGTGCAGCCCACCGTCAATCTAATCGGCGCCAACCTTGAGTGGCTTCCTACAGAGACGAGCTTCCACCCGGCCTTGGCCGTTTCAGGAGACAATGACCGCCTTTGAAGTGGGCTTTCCCTTCATCAAGAGCCTCATATCTGCGATCCACGCTGAGTTAGCGTGTCAACAGTGACGATAATCTAGTCACGCAGATGTGAACAGCTGTCCGAAGGTATTGGAGACACCTAGGTACAATCGGTCGGCCGTGCGGCCTCGAAATTGGCATCGCATGCCCGGAGACATGCGGCGTTCACCAGATAGGAAAACCGCAGTGGCGAAACGTGTCCAAATTGATGACGCGGTAACCATGCCACGATCTGCCAAGAAAACCGGCTAGGCGGGTCGTCGTTCGGATTACAAGAGCACCTGGTAGGGTTTCGAAGCTGCGGCCCACCCGGGAAGGTTATGCCAACGACGCGGTCCGCGCCGCTGCCATCCCCGCCCGACAAAACGAGTTTGAGTCGGTGCCGGGCTGAACAGTCGATGCGGATCGATGCCCCCTGACCGTCGGTCAGCGGGCTGTCCCACGCGAGCCCTTGCCGCTCATTTAGAGGAGTTACGCGATCCCCGAAGGCGCGACCTGCCGGTGCTGCGTGCGGACACTCGTCGGCCCTGCCCCGCTTTTCCGCTCAGACGCGGCAAATTTCATAGAGAAACCAGCTGCGCCGTTCGCTTTCGTCGATCCACACTTCGACCAGGCTCGCAGTGGCAATGTCCGAATAGCTATCGCACAGCTCATGGATGCGACGCAGTTCAGCCACCAATTGCTTGTTGTCACCGTGAAGCTCGGCGAGCATATCCTGCGGGGCGACATAGTCGGCATTGTTGTCTAGGATGCGTTGGCGTCCCGCAATATCGGAGATTGAACGGATCGTGGTTCCGCCGATCTTGCGCGCGCGCTCGGCGATCGCGTCGGTCATAGCAAAGATCTGGTCCGCATGCTCGTCGAGCAAAAGATGATAATCCCGGAAACTTGGACCGCTCATGTGCCAGTGGAAGTTCTTGGTCTTGAGATAGAGGGCGAACACATCAGCAAGAAGACCGGCGAGGCCAGCGGCGATGTCGCGGGTCGCGTCGGAGCCCAGATCTGTCGGAGTGCGAAGGAAGCGATCCGGACGGGTTGTCTTGCTCAATTGTTGCGTCATGATCTCGGTCCCTCTACATGCCGCGCGGGCGTTTTCTCAGCATTTTAATTTACGAAATGCCGCGTTATGATCCAATCAGACGAAGGTATAGATGCGCTGGCGGAGCCTCGATGATTGCATCCAATCAGGCCCCACGAGCGAGCAGCAGTCACCCGGTCTTAACGGCGATTAGACCCCAAACATCCTTTGGCAACCTGCCAGGTCGCCGTCGTATTTTTGAGAATTTCATCCTCTGGCGCCCATCGTGCACATCGCTGTCTGCATCGAAGATGCGGGCTCCATGATCTCGATTTCAGGCAGCCTGCCGGCAGCAGGGAGCCGGTCATGGGCAGAATGATTGTCTAACGGCTTCGCTCCGGACCGAGCCAGCTGCCGCGAAGCTGTTGACACTGGATCCAAAGCTGATAGTGATACGTATCAGTAATACGTATCACCGGATAACCGATGGCAAGCGGCAGAGCGACACAGAAGGATGTGGCCAGGGCGGCGGGGGTCTCGCAGGCCGCCGTTTCCATGGTGCTGGGGGGCGGCAGCGCTCCTTCGATCCCGGCGGAGACCTGGGCACGCATCACCAAGACTGCCAAGGAACTGGGCTACGTTCCCAACCGCTTTGCGCAGGCGTTGAAGACCAGCCGTTCGATGACCATCGCCTGTATCGTACCGGACATCACCAATCCTTTTTATCCATCGCTGATCCGCGGCATCCAATCGGTGACGGACGGCCTGAGTTATGACGTTATCGCAGTCAACACCGATGGCACACCGGAACGCGAGCGGCACTTCCTCGATTGGGCCCGTCAGGGTCGCGTCGATGGTGTGATCGGTGTCTTCTTCACTTTGCGTGCCAGCGATTTCAGCCCCTTGGTCGAAGCAGGGGTTCCGGTGGTCCGGATCGAGTCTTCCAAGAAGCGCGGCGGCGAGATCGTCGTCGACGACATCTATGTCGACAGCTGGGCCGCGGCGCTTGCAGTCACCCAGCATCTGATCGGCCAGGGCCACAAGCGTATCGCCATGGTAGCCGGCCGCGGTGGACCCCAAGCCACTCGCATCGATGGCTATCGCTCGGCCCTCGCCAGGGCAGGATATCCGGACCATGTGATCATTGACGAGGAATTCTCGGAGATCGGCGGCACACGCGCCGCTGAAGCGATACTTGCGAGCACGTTTCAGCCCACCGCGATATTCGCCGCCAATGACCTTATGGCCGTCGGCGTCATGCAGGCGCTGCGCGAGCGCGCCATCGAGATACCCAGAGAGATCGCCGTCGTCGGCTTCGATGATATTCCTGCAGCGAAGCTGGTCACGCCGCCGCTGACCACCGTTGCACAGTTTCAATGGCAAATGGGCGCGCGCGCGGCACAGACGCTAATGGAGCGGCTTCGCGGCACGAAGACCGGTGCGGGGACTGCGCTGGAAATGCCCTTCGAACTTATCCAACGAGGCTCGACACGAGCTATCTAGACACTGGCCGTCTGACAAACTGGGAGGAAAACCATGCAACGCCGTACGATTCTGAAAGCCGGACTTGGTCTGGCAAGCCTGCCGCTCCTGCCGCGAGTCGCCTATTCGGCCGACCAAAATCCCGTGACGTTCTGGTATGAATCGGCATCGCCGGAAAATCAGGACAATCTCAAGACTCTGCTTGTGGACCCATTCAACGCGGCCCATCCGGAAGAGCTCCTGAGCATCGACTTCCGCGGCTCCGATCTCGACAAGCAGCTTCGTGTCGCCATGCTCTCGGGCACCGGACCCGACGTCGTCTTCACCGCGGGCCCAAGTTATGTCGCCGCCATGGCGCAGGCTGGACAACTCCTGTCACTCGACGACTGTGCCAAGACATACGGCTGGAACGAACGGCTGCTGCCTCTGTTCCTCGATCTCGGCCGCTACGAGGGCAAGCTCTACGCGCTCGCCAAGACCTACGAGACGCTGGGGCTGTTCTACAACAAAACGCTGTTCGCGAAGAACAACTGGAAAGCACCTACGACGATTGCAGAACTTGAAGCCCTCGCCGATGAAATGAAGGGAAAGGGCCTCGTGCCGTTCGGCGCCGGCAATGCCGATTGGCGTCCGGCGAACGAATGGCATGTATCGATTGCCATCAACTCGATCGCTGGGCCGGAAACCGTCCACAAGGCATTGACCGGAGCCATTCAATGGACGGATCCGGCCTTCGTCGCGGCAATCGACAAGCTGGCCGAGTGGTGGGACAAGGGCTATTATGGCGATAACTACTTCTCGCTGACCTCCGAACAGGCCTTTGCGCAGATTGCCACCGGCCAGGCAGGCATGGCGCCTACGGGCACCTGGAGCTTCACCAACGTCAAGCCCTATTTCCCTGACAACAATGCCGAACCGGGTTTTGTCGGCTTTCCCAGCGCGTCCGGCGATCCCATCTTTCCGCTCGGGATCGGCTCGACGCTTTCGATCAATGCCAAGTCGGAAAATCCGGACGGTGCGGCCGCTGTACTCGACTACATGTTCCAGGACGACTTCTACATCAAGATGAACTCGGTCTGGCAAGGCGAATGGAACCTGCCGCTTGCGGATCTCTCCAAGGTGAAGCTGTCAGACAAGGTGCTGCCGCTCTATACGGAAGCCATGAAGAAGCTGTCCGCCGCCGTCGGTGCGGGCAAATATGGCTATACGACGTGGACTTTCCTGCCGCCCGCGACCGACACCTATCTGGTCAGCGGCATGGAAGAGGTTTGGCTCAAGAAAGCCTCATCCGCCGACTTTCTCAAGAAACTCGACGATACGTTCAAGCAGGAAAAGGACGCGGGCAAGGTGCCTGCAATTCCGGCCCGCGCCTGACAAACCGCTGAGGGCGGCGCGGCATGCGTCGCCCTCCCCCGGAGGAATTCCATGCATCGGCTCTACATTGTTCCGACGATGATCATCAATGTCGTCATCGTGCTGGTTCCGGCACTTTTGACAGTCGCTCTCGCCTTCTGCAATTGGGATGGCATCTCGGCGCCGACTTTTGCAGGCCTCGACAATTTCCGGGCCTTGGCTGCGGATCGTGTCTTCTGGTCGGCGCTCGGCAACAACATCGTCTGGACCGCCGTCTTCCTCACCGTGCCGATTGTCATGGGCCTCGCTGCGGCATCGATGCTGCTGATCGTGCGCCGCGGCAGCAACGTCTTCCAGATCGTCTATTTCCTTCCTGTGGTCATCGCCACCGCCATCACCGCGCGCGTCTGGCAAGGCATGATCTATAGCCCAGTTACCGGGGTCTTCGGCGTCCTCAAGAGATATGGCATGCCGGTCCCCAATCCGCTGACGCAACCGCCGCTGGCGCTGTTCGGCGTCGCGACGGTCGATCTCTGGCACTGGTGGGGCTTTCTTTGTGTCATCTTCTTCGCCGCGCTCCGCCAGGTGCCGCAGGAGCAGATCGAGGCCGCACGGCTCGAGGGCGCCACCTATTTCCAGATGATGCGCTACGTGCTGCTGCCCGGCATTCGGCCGACGATAACGCTCATGATGATCATGACGGTGATCTGGTCGTTCCTCGCCTTCGACTTCGTCTACATCATGACCCAGGGCGGCCCGGCATTTTCGAGCGAGCTCCTGTCCACCCTCGCCTACCGCAAGGCCTTCTACGACCTGAATGTCGGGCAGGCCGCAGCCGCAGCGCTTGTCATCAGTCTGTTCGGGCTGGTTGGCACCTTCTTCTACGTCCGTATCCAGACGCGGGAGGGAGAGCAATGAGGCTTGTCGAAAGCCGCCTGACGCTAACGGTTTCCTATGCGCTTCTTGGCCTGCTCGCCTTCATCGCTCTGTTCCCGATCGCGCTTCTGGTGCTCAATTCCCTGAAGCCGGCTGCTCAGATCGTGGAGAACCCGCTCGGTCTGCCGGACCCGATCCGCTGGGAGAATTTCGTCAATGCATGGAACCACGCGAAGTTTTCGAAGACCTTCGTGAACTCCCTTGTCGTCAGCGGCACGACGATCGTCTTGGTCTGCTCGACCTCGTCGCTAACCGCCTATGTTCTGGCTCGACGCAAGCTCAAGTCGTGGAAGATCTTCACCTTCTACCTGCTGGCGACGACGACGGCGCCCATCCAGCTCTACATCTTTCCGCTCTATTTCGGCTTCGCCAAGCTTGGCCTGATCAACAATATTTTCGGCGTCGCGCTGATCTATACCGCACTCTATAGCCCCTTCGCGGTGATGCTGCTGAGGACCTACTTCATCGCCGTTCCAAAGGAACTCGAGGAAGCCGCAATCGTCGATGGCGCCACCTCGTGGCAAGTTTTCTCGCGGGTAATGCTGCCGATCGTCTCGCCCGGCATCCTCACGGTGGCGCTCATCATCGGCCTCAATTCGTGGAACGAGTTCTTGATAGCGACGACCTTCCTGCAGAAGCAGGAAAACGTCACCGCTGTCATCGCCTTTTATCTGCTCTCCGGCCAATACAGTTCCGACTGGGGCGAGATCATGGCCGCTGCCCTCATCATCGTCGTACCCGTCGTCCTGCTCTTCGTCTTCATGCAGAAGCGCTTCATCGAGGGCATGGCCGGCGGCTCGGTGAAGGGCTGATCCCGTTTCGAATTGTGGAGTGAACGATGCAGTTTCCCAACGACTATCTCGAACGCGTCTATGCGGGCGTCCTCGGCAAGCTGGTGGGGGTCTATCTCGGCCGCCCTTTCGAGGGCTGGACGTACCAGAAGATAATGGCAGAGCTAGGCCCGATTGAATACTACGTGCATGAGCGCCTGAACCAGCCGCTCGTCGTCACGGACGACGATGTCGCGGGCACCTTCACATTCATTCGCGCGCTGGAAGACTATGGTATCAAGGCAAGCCTTTCGGCCGAGGAAATCGGCAAGGCCTGGCTCAACTACATCGTCGAAGAACGCGCGATCCTGTGGTGGGGCGGCAACGGCAATTCCACCGAACATACCGCCTGGCTGAATCTCAGGAAGGGTGTGCCCGCCCCGCAGTCCGGCTCGATTGAAACCAACGGTCAGGCCGTTGCCGAGCAGATCGGCGCGCAGATATTCATCGACGGCTGGGCCATGGTCGCGCCGCGCCAGCCCGAACTTGCCGCAAGGCTCGCCGAACAGGCCGGCAAGGTCAGCCATGATGGCGAATCCGTTTACGCCGCCATGCTCTGGGCAGCTATGGAGGCCGAGGCCTTCGGCTCCTCGGACATCGACCATCTGATCGATACCGGCCTGAGCCAGATACCCCAGGACTGCCTGATCGCCAAGCTGATCGGAGATATCCGGGCCTGGCACAAGGCGCATCCGGATTGGCGCGACACCCGTGAGAAGATCGAGCATCACTATGGCTACGACAAATATCCGGGCAACTGTCATGTCGTGCCGAACCACGCGCTGATGATCATGGCCGTGCTCTACGCGCCGCAGGATTTCCAGAAGGCACAGATGATCGTCAACACGTCGGGCTGGGATACTGATTGCAATGCCGGCAATGTCGGTTGCTTGCTCGGCATCATGAACGGGCTCGAAGGGCTGGAAGAGGGCCCCGACTGGCGCGGGCCGATCGCCGACCGCATGCTGATCTCGTCCGCCGACGGCGGCAACTCAATCAACGACGCGGTCCGCCAGGCCTATTTCCTCACCAATCTGGGCCTGCAGTTGGGCGGCAGGCGAAAGCTCGACGCTCCGAAGGCTGGCGCGCAGTTCCATTTCTCGCTGTCCGGCAGCCAGCAGGGCTTCAGGCCGCAGACCGGTCTTGCCGTCAGCCACGCGGTGCGCGTCGGCAACGCGGAGTTCGAGGGCAGCCGTGCTCTCACAATCGACTATGATGCATTAGGGCCCACGCAGGTCGCGGTGGTGACCAGTCCGACCTTCTCGCCGCGCGAAATGCTTAACATGCGTACTTACGACCTGATGGCGACGCCGCTCGTCTATTCCGGTCAAGTCGTGCGCGCTCGCATCATTGCCGATCAAAAGAACCGCGGTGCCGTCGCGGTAGGACTGCGGGCGCGCGTCTACGACGAGCACGACGAATTGCGCAATGTCGACGGCTCCCCGGAGATCATCGAGCCGGGCAAGGAGGCCGTTCTCGAATGGGTTCTCCCGGATACCGGCGGCCAGCCTATCGCCGAGCTCGGCCTGTCGATTTCCAGCACCGGCAAGCGCGCGGATGGTCGCTTGCTTGTCGACTTTGTCAGGTGGGATGGTACGCCTGAACTGACGCTGAAACGCCCGGCTGGTGACGGCGATTTCTGGCGGATGTCCTGGGTCAACGGCGCAGATTTCTTCTCCAAGCGTTATCCCGCCGCATTCCGGATCTCGCAGAACAACGGGGAAGGCATCATCATTCATGGCACGCGCCAGTGGGCCGATTACCAGGCGTCGGGCGATGTGATGATGCATCTCGGCAATTATGGCGGTCTGGCAATCCGGGCGCAGGGTCTACGCCGCTATTATGGCGCCCGCGTCACCCGCGACGGCAAGATGCAGATCGTTCGCGTCCGCGACGAGGACACCGAGGTGCTCGCTGAAACCAGCTTCAACACCGTATTCGAGAAGCCTATATCGATGAAAGTGGCGGCCAAGGGCGATCGCATTACCTTCGACGCCGACGGCAGTTCGCTGTTTGCGGAAGACAGAAGTCCGCACGCTTTGCACGACGGCGGCATCGGCTTGCTCGTACATGAAGGCGCCTTATCGTGCAATGAAATCCGAGTCGGAGCGGCCTGATGGCGAACGTTGCGATCGATAAAGCGCGCAAGGCATATGGTTCGGTCGAGGTGCTTCATGGCGTCTCTGTCGACATCCACGACGGCGAGTTCATGGTGCTCGTCGGCCCGTCCGGTTGCGTTAAATCGACGCTTCTGCGGATGATCGCGGGTCTGGAAAACATCACCGGCGGAACGATCGGCATCGGCGGGCAGGTCGTCAATGATCTGCCTCCGAAGCAACGCGACATCTCCATGGTGTTCCAGAATTACGCGCTCTATCCGCATATGACAGTGGCGGAGAACATGGCGTTTTCGCTGACGCTGGCCGGCGCACCAAAAGATGTGAAGCAGAAGCGCGTAGCGGAAGCTGCTGAGATACTGGGACTGACGCCGCTTCTCGATCGCTATCCGCGCCAGCTGTCGGGCGGCCAGCGCCAGCGCGTGGCCATGGGTCGATCAATCGTTCGCAAACCGCAGGTCTTCCTGTTCGACGAGCCGCTCTCCAATCTCGATGCAAAGCTGCGCGTCGCCATGCGCGCCGAAATCAAGAGCCTGCACCGCAGGCTTGCCACGACCATTGTCTACGTGACCCATGACCAAGTCGAAGCCATGACCATGGCTGATCGGATTGTGGTGATGAATGGAGGCCGTATCGAACAGATCGGCCGGCCGCTCGATCTCTATGACGACCCGCAGAGCATGTTCGTTGCCGAATTCATCGGCTCACCGTCCATGAACCTGCTGAAAGGCCACTTCGGAAGCGCCAATGGCCGGCCCGTTTTCATGGCCGATGGAGGCGCCATACTGCCGCTGCCCGACAGCGTTTCAAGGCCATCCGGCACGGAAGCGGTTTACGGTATCAGACCGGAATGTTTCACTATCGCACCGCCAGGTTCGGGTATCCCGGCCCAGGTCATTGTCGTTGAGCCACTCGGCCCGGAAACGCACGTGACCGCGAGCGTCGGAGGACAGACCGTGGTGACTATGTTTCACGAGCGGATCAACGTGCAACCCGACGAAACGATCTGGCTGCGGTTGCAGGCCAATCGCGTCTGCTTGTTCGACACCACCGGACGACGATTGCAGTCTGCTATCGCCCCGCTTGCCCGCCTAGAGGCGCGGGAAGTAATGAGCCGGTCATAGCCAATATGATGGTTTTAACGGTTAGCCACGCAATTAGCACGTTTGCGGCAGCAAAAAATGGAAGAGCCAAGGCGGTCGCCAAACCTGTGTCGCCACGGATGGCGAGTTTTTCAATCGTTGTTGCCAACGCGGTGGCGCCGAAGCTTACGCTCCAAAGACCGGCAGAAAAACGGCGGACAATCCGCGGGAGAACGCCGCCGACGATAACTGCCTGCAGCATTGCGTAGCCGATAAGACAGTGGACAAATACGTCTCCTGGGGTACCTGACAAGTTAGTATAAGCGAGCGAGCAGACCGCCGGAGGGGCGAGCTGGACCCCCAGGGTCGACCGAATCTGTTCTTGAAGCGGCTCGCCAAAATAGAGCCGATAGAACAACACGGAATCGATTGTGAGCCACGAAAACAGACCCGCACCCAACGCTAGTTGCGCCCATTCAGAATGTCCAAATGTCGATAGGCCAATGCTGAGGACGAACGACCCGGCGGCAACAGGCAAGTACAAGGCTGGCGTCGCGTCAGACAGAGCGATTGCCGATTTCCAAATCAATTGCGAATGCCAAAGACCAAATCCGACCGCCACTGCCCCGCCGATGCACAGGAGTATGGTCGAGCTCGCCGCGCTGAACGGCAATATACTCACTGCGGTTAGCATCATCCCGATTCCCGCTAGACCAGGAAAGCAGTTCTGAACGGGATCCGCGAGTTCTGCTCGCACCGCGACCGGCGCGAACCACAACTTCAATCCATAGAACGTCAAGAGGGCTGCCCATAGGCACGTTGCCACTATGACCACCGCCAGAACAATTCCGTCGGGAACTGTCCACAGTTGATGCGCAACCTGCCACATGACGGCGAAAGAACTTGTCCCAAGGCCGATGGCAAAAAATGAGGCCGGAAACCGAGCTATTAAAGATCGCTCTGTCTGCGGAGGGATCATCGCCTCGCGCTCCGCTGCCACCGCTCCTTCGGAGCGCACCCCACTCAGTTGGGCGACGCCGTCTGATTCGGATCGCGCCTTCACAGTTGCACCTCACATCCTAGCGTCGAAGCCATCGAGCTTTGCCAACAAACGACCAACTGAATGGGCGACCGGTCACACGCCCTCTACCTTCACGCCCCTAATGCATCGCGGGCAATTTCAACGTCACTGTCGTGCCTGACCCAAGCGTACTCTTAAGATCGATACTCCCTCCGAAATCTTCGACGAAACGTTTCACCATCGGCAATCCAACGCCACCGAGGCCTTCGCCTTTCGTCGTGAAGAAGAGATCAAACGCCCGCATCATGGTGTCGCTGGTCATTCCAATACCGCGGTCTTCAACACGAATGTCCACCTGGCTGGAGTTCTCCGATTCTGAGGCGCTAACTGAAATCAAACCACCGTCAGGCATTGCATCGCGCGCGTTGAACAGAAGGTTGAGGACCGCATTTTGCAATCCAACCCGATCGCACCGTACCAAAGGTAGGTCGGAGGCGACCCGAATCTCGAGATGGACGTTTGCGTCCCAAGCGCTGCGAATAACGGAATGTAGGTCCGCCAAGCAAACCCCCACGTTCGCATACGCAATTTCCCCTTGGATTTCTCCGGCTGTCCTGATGGTCTGCCTAACAAGGCAACCCGCTCGTTCCAAAGCGGTTTTGGCGCCACCAATTACAAACCCCACGCCCGGAGTCGTTGCGATATTCGGGTCGCGGCCCAGGTGATTCAACGCGGATAGGGCGACCTGAATGAGATTCCCTAGGTCATGGACGATACCGGCTCTCGACATCTGCGAGGCTAAACGTCCCTGAACAACATCTCCCCGCACGGTAAACACATTTTGATCTGCGTCTGGATCTGACATTCCATTCCTCCGCACGCTCAGTCGCCACGGCTTGCCTTCTGAAGGCCTGCCCGCAACATCGCCAAGAACAATCCAACCGAATGGCGAAAACACCGCGGGTCCGGACTCAAAGAACTCCCGTGCACAATCCGAGGCCGACGGCCATACAAGTCGCGCCAACAAGACGATTGACCGGACCCGGCGCCAAGCGTTGCAAAGTAAGTGCCAAACCGATGCCGCCGGCATGCAACGTGGCGGTGGCGAGCGCAAAACCCGCGACGTACTCCAGCCCGTTCACCGTATGGGCGACCTCGGCTCCGTGAGCATGTCCATGCAGTAGCGCAAAAAGCCCGATGATCGCGGCGCCGACCCATAAAGGCGGGTTCACCGCCAACCCCACCATGAGCCCCAGCACGACGACTGAGGCCAGAATGCCGGGTTCGACAAAGGGCAAAGCGATCTGTACCAGGCCGAGCACGCCGCCGATCAGCATAACTGCGACAAAAGTCAGCGGCCACGCCCAGAGCGCGCGGTTACCCTTGACGGCGGCCCACACGCCAACTGCCACCATAGCGGCAATATGATCGAGGCCACCTAGCGGATGAGCGACGCCGGCCGCGAAGGAAGCGGCCGAACCGATACCCGAATGCGCCGAGGCCGGCATCACAAAGGCTGCGGTTAGAGCTATGCAGGTTGGGATCAATCGCATCGTACTCTCCTTTTAAGACAAATAGTCCCGTGTCTGCCCGCAAAAGGAGCAGGTCTGCGCCGATGTGAGATGGGATGCGATCAACCGTAGGCGCCATGCGGCGGCCCTAGGTAGGGGAACTCGGCAAGCAGATCGCTATGCGCCCCAACTCCGTCCCCCGCCAACTTGCCGTTCGTAAGGACGGCCATGAAAGCGTCCGCCGTGTCGTCCGTCAGTGTCCTGCCATTTTCCGGAAAGGACGCACGCCGGCTCGGGTCATAGGGCATGATATCCGGCAACAATGTCCTTGCCACACGCTCGGCTTCATCCGGTAGATATCCACCAGTGTGCTCAAGCGCGTGTGCGAACACTGCGACAAACCGGGCGTCATCTGCAGGTTCGCCGGCGAGATAAGCCTCTTGCTGCTCACCGGGCAGGAATACTGCCTGCTGGGGGCGCGCACCCCGTTCGACCTGCACCCAACCCTCACTTTGCTTGTCCAGCGTGCGTGCCCACAGACCAACCGGTTTGGTCCCCAACGCGGAGTTGGGCACTTCCAGAACGATGCTGCAGACGTTTTTGTCACAGAAGAAATCAGCACCAGTGAAATGCAGATCATTTATGGCACCCAAGGTATCAAAGAAAAATGCTTCGCTTCGCCAACCCGCGAAAAAACGATAGTCGCCGGCCTCGGCCACTTGCGCATCCCTGCCCGTCGACACCGGGGCCTCCAGAAAGACAACCTCTCCACCGTCGTCTGTCCCAGCGGCTAGTATGCCCTCAACCCGCCGTACCGTGGCAGTCTGCATCGCTCCTGGTAAAGCTGAAACGCGGACTCGATACGCGATATCGGCGACCGCATCGCCATTGGTGTCAATTTTGATCTCATAAAGGCCGTCAGGCGAGAACGGTTCGTTAGTGGTAGGCTCCGGATGGATTACCGTAGAGGACGGATGCACATTCATGATCAGGATCGACTTCCCCGCGTCCCCCGGTTTCGGAAAGGCATACAGATCGGTGAGATCCAGCCGCGCGTCTGCCTGCGGGAAGCCGAAGTTGGGACCTGAATAATGATGTGACATCGTCATAGGCTCCTCTGCATCAAATTCGCGACACAAGGTCCAAAATCAGCATGACACGCGTCAGAACAGCCTTCACCGAAAAGCAAGAGCCCACACGCATATCTATCAAATAGACCTCAGTTCGAAAGTATTGCCAGCAGGCAGAAAAAGAATATATGGCACTATGGTATTATCGATACTTTGGTGTCACTCGTCTCGATGGCCCATGCAATGCTATTCTCTGCTGGTGGGTCGGAACGTCAGAATCCCTGGTTGAGGGGTCGCTGCGTGAATTCGCTGGCATTGGCTGGCTGAAAGGACCGAGTGATGGCTCGTTTGCTGTCCGTCAATGTGGGCTTGCCGCGTGGCATTCCATGGCGAGGAAAGACCGTCGACACCGCGGTTTGGAAAACGCCAGTTCAAGGCCCACGTCAGGTACGCCGGCTCAACGTCGATGGCGATGGGCAAGGAGACGTGGCGGGGCACGGCGGCGAACAACGGGCGGTATTGGTGTATCAATGGGAATCCTATCGCTTTTGGCAAAGCGAGCTGGGCCGCAATGACTTCACCTACGGGCAGTTTGGCGAGAATTTCACGGTCGATGGCCTGCCGGATCAGGACGTATGCATAGGTGATCGCTACCGGATCGGGAGCGCCTTGTTCGAAGTGACCCAACCCCGCGTCACCTGCTACCGAGTCGGTATTCGCATGAACGAGCCGCGCATGGCCGCGCTGCTGGTTGCACGGGGCAGACCCGGCTTCTATCTGCGCGTCCTGGAAGAAGGTCAAGTCGAGGCTGGAGATGAGATCGTCCAGGTGGGGATAGGCCCTGAGCGCATGACAGTGTCAGAGGTCAATGCGCTGCTATACTTGCCCGGTCACCCTCGCCGCCAGCTTGAACGGGCGCTGCGCATCCCGGCGCTGAGCACTGGCTGGCAAGGATCCTTCCAGGCTCTACTCTTACAAAACAAAAGTGGCGGTGCGACGACCGGAAATGCCGGGCTTGATCCAGCGTCCGGACCGCCTGCTGCCTGGGCCGGATTTCGCCCGCTGCGCGTGATGCACAAGATCCGCGAGAGCAGCAGTGTGATGTCACTGGTGCTAGAGCCCGTTGATGAATCTCGCCTCACTGCAGCTCTTCCAGGCCAGTTTGTCGTGCTGCGCCTACAGATGGCGACCGATGCGCCGGTACTGATGCGCAGTTACTCTTTGTCGAGTAAACCTGGTGAGCAATACTACCGAATAAGTGTCAAGCGGGAACTGCATGGTCTGGCGAGTGCCTACATCGACGACAAGGTCGAGATCGGCGACGTGCTGGACGTTAGCGCCCCACGTGGCAGCTTCACGCTTCGGTCCAACGATGGACCAATCGTGTTTCTAAGTGCTGGTGTAGGTGCGACTCCCGTTATCGCGATGCTTCATGCATTGGCGGCCGAGAACTCGGCCCGGGAAGTGTGGTGGCTCCGTGGAGCCCGGTGTGGCCACGAGCACCCTTTTGCCCAAGAGGTCCGAGACTTGCTCAAGGCCCTGCCTCACAGTCACAGCCATGTAAGCTTCAGCTCGCCCGATCGCGAGGATAGGCAAAGTGTCGATTTCGATGCCGCCGGACATTTGGACATCGAGGTGCTCCGAGAACTGGACGTGCCTCGCCATGCCAACTTCTATATCTGCGGGCCGTCGGCCTTTATGGGCGACCTGAGCGCAGGCCTTGCAGCCTGGGGTGTCACCGCGGACCAAATCCACATGGAGCTGTTCGGCCCAAGTCCCGCGATTACCCCGGGCATTGCTACCTCTCCAATCCGGCCGCCGCATTTACCTGACGAACCTTCCAGTGCGGGACCTCTCGTTTCGTTCGCGCGGAGTGGCTTGAGCGTCCATTGGGGTTCGAGTTTTCAGAGCCTGCTTGAACTTGCTGAAGCGTGCGACGTCCCCACCCGATGGTCGTGCCGCACGGGTGTCTGTCACACTTGCGAGACCGGGCTTGTGACTGGAACGGTCGAGTACCAGCCCGATCCAATCGATCCACCCGCGACCGGCAACACGTTGATCTGCTGCTCCCGGCCAACCGGTGATGTCGTCCTTGATCTCTGAAGTCGCAAGATATGACGTCATTGCGGCGCATGTGGCAGTCGATTTCAGCGCCGGGCAGTCACGTGGCCGCACCGACTTCGATCACTGCGTCGGCAAATGCCTGCGGCGCTTCCTGAGGGAGATTGTGCCCTATGCCGCCGGTGATCAAACGATGGGAGTATCTCCCTGAGAACATCTTCGCATAAACGCTGGCTTCCAGATGGGGAGCACCATTGGCGTCACCCTCCAGAGTGATCGTGGGGACGGCTATGACCGGCGACTGCGCAAGTCGCTTCTCCAGATCCTCATAATGAGGCTCGCCTTCGGCCAGACCGAGACGCCAGCGGTAATTGTGGATGACGATCGCCACATGATCAGAATTGTCGAACGCGGCCGCGCTGCGCTCGAAACTAGCATCGTCGAAGTTCCAGCGCGGCGAAGCGAGACGCCATATTAGCTTCGCGAAATCGCGAGTATATTTCTCATAACCGGCGCGACCACGATCCGTCGCAAAGTAGTACTGGTACCACCACTGCAATTCCGCGCTCGGCGGCAATGGCTGCCTGCCTGCCTGCTGATTGCCGATTAGATAGCCGCTCACCGAAACCATAGCGTTGCAGCGCTCTGGCCACAGTGCAGCGACTATGTTGGCCGTTCGCGCGCCCCAATCGCACCCAGCGATAGTGGCCCGTTCGATTCTCAGGGCATCCATCAGGGCAATAACATCCACGGCGACCGCCGACTGCTGGCCGTTGCGCATGGTCTCGTCGGAAAGAAACCGAGTTGTGCCGTAGCCGCGTAGATATGGCACGATCACTCGATAGCCCTTTGAAGCCAACAGGGGCGCTGCGTCAGCGTATGTGTGTATGTCGTACGGCCAGCCATGGAGTAGTACGACGGCCGGGCCGGCGGCAGGGCCCGTCTCGGTGTATCCGATGCTGAGCAATCCGGCATCAATCTGCTTCAACGAACCGAACGACATTTGAGCCGCTTTCGTGACGAGGTTTTTGCCTGGATTGTTCACAGCCGAACCCGCCAGTGCAGGCTTGCCTGTCCCCAGTTCGAAGGCAGTCATAGCCGCAAAGGCCGTGCCGAGTAAGCGGCGGCGATTGTGGTCAATTTGTTGTGGCATGCCGTCCATTTTCAAGCCTTCTCAGGGAAATGGTTGTCCGTTCTTGCCCCACGTGCAACTCAAATGCGCGGCCGGGTGGGGGGCGACCCGGCCGCGCTACTGGGCAAAGGCGATGCGGGGAGAATCGCCTCTTTCGCCTCAGATTGTTCGGCGTAGCGGTCTGAACGCCTCCCTGAGCTCAGTAGAGAAGACGTAAGGCTGCTCCCACGCCGCGAAATGGCCGCCTCTATCCACTTCCTTCCAATAAATGAGGTTACCGAAGCTTCTATCGCACCAACTCCGCGGTGCGCGGTAGATCTCGGCCGGATACACGGTGACCGCCACAGGGACTTTCGGGATGTCAAACGCATCAAACGGACCACCGCCTGCTTGCGCGCCTTCCCAATACGACCGCGATGATGAAGCTCCCGAGTTGGTAAACCAGTAGAAAGAGATGGCATCAAGCATCTCGTTGTAGGTGAAGATCCGTTCTGGCTCCCCGTCGCTATCGGTCCACTCCGCGAACTTGTCGTAGAAATACGCTGCCATTGCGACCGGAGAATCGGAGAGGGCATAGCCGATGGTTTGCGGGCTCTGATTCATCATCGCCGCGTAACCGAAACCGTCGCGGTAGAAATGCAGCAGCCGATCATAGGCGCTCTTCTCCCGATCCGATAATTCCACCGGCGCCGGGTCGAAATTACGGAGATGCCGAAGAATACTCGGCGGTACACTCCCAGGCATATTAACATGAATGCCGAGAAGACCTTTCGGAGCCTGAACGGCCAAGAACTGCGAAACGATTGCGCCCCAGCCGCCTCCCTGCGAGACGTACTCGTTGTAATCCAGCCTGATCATTAGCTCATGAAACGCGCCAGCTATCCGCGCCGGCCCCCAACCGGTCGCAGTCGGCTTACCCGAAAAACCGTAGCCCGGCATCGTCGGAACGACGAGGTGAAATGCATCTTCTAGCCGCCCCCCATGCGCAGTGGGATTGGTCAGCGGGCCTATGACTTTCAAAAGTTCCACAATCGAGTCAGGCCAACCATGCGTCATAAGCAATGGCATCGCACTCTCGTGTGGTGAGCGAATATGCGCGAATTGAATATCCAATCCGCCAACACTGGTAATGAACTGCGGCAATTTATTCAGTTTCGTCTCAACCTTGCGCCAGTCATAACGGCTGCCCCAATACTCGACCAGCGTTTGCAGCTTTGCGAGTTGGACGCCCTGGGAGCGATCATTGACGGTCTCCCGTTCCGGCCATCTTACGGCTTTGATACGCCGACGAAGATCTGCAAGGGCCCATGTCGGGACGTGAATACTGAACGAGCGGATGGATTCTTCCCCGGCCGCTGCCTGCAAAGCTCTAGGCACCAGGTTGGCAGTTCCAACTGCGGCGGCCGCAACAATGACATCGCGCCGAGTTGGTGATAGCGATATCGCCGACATCATTTCTTCCTCGCTCAACCCAATCTATTCAAATATAAGTTTGAACATCCACCTCCAAACTGCGTAAAGCTATTGCACGATGGTATTGGCAATACTTTCTGGTTGGTGAGGAGCAAGCAAGCGAGAATTATCGATCCGTGCCGGTCTCGGACTGCCAGGGTCTCGCGCGGTATGGGGGTCAACACCTCTCCCGCATCCCTCGCGCGACCTGACCAACTACGCCGCTGCTCACGTCGGCAGCGGCTGTCCCGTCTGTTCCGCTACCATGTACCCGGCGTACCAATCGGGCCAGTTCTCATCCCGTTCTCCGCCCCTCCGCTTCTCATGCTCGCCATGGGCCGCTGCCGCACGCCGGAGCGCGGCCTCGAGCTCGACCGACGTGGCGAACGTCGTGGCCGCGTCTACTCGTCCAGGCAGTCGCGTGGTGATTTCCTGTAGCAGCCACGCGTTGCCATCGGGATCCTTGAACGAGGTAAAGGAGTTGTAGCTGCGCCGCTCCGGATCTCTGCCTTTGATCGCTGGCTGTCCCGGCCCTGTGCGGTATGACACTTCGGTCGCGTCGACCCCGTAAGCCACGAGTTCGGCGTACGCTGCTTCAATATCGGATACGACGAGATAGAGTCCCTGTACCGAGCCGGGCACCGCTGACGTGATGCCGGTCCCGAAGTGGATCGAACTCGCTGAACCTTGAGGCGTGAACTGGACGACCCGAAATGTGTCACCGACGGCGAAGTCGGCGTCGAGCCTCCAACCTAGGCCGCCATAGAAGCGCTTGGCTCGCTCGACATCGGAAACGGGAATGACGACGACCTCGAGCTTCATGTCAATTGCCGGCGTTTCCTGACGATTGGTTGCGTCTTTGGCGCTCACTACATCATCGCTCATATCAAGCTCCTTCGGTTCGACGGCAAGACCTACCCAACTGCGCACACGAGAGCAGAGCCACGCGGCCCCATCAATTGCTCGATGGTATTGGTCAACGCCGTTCCACTGTTCCCCGTGACTGGATTGAGCCGCCGCCTCACCGCAGGGCACGCGAGTTCGGGTAGAATCATCCTCGTGCGTCCACGCCTCGAGCGTCCCGGGAAGGGCACCAACGATCCCAGCACTCGCCATCGCGGCAATGAACTCGCGCTCCGCGGGCAATAGCGATCTTGTTGGCACGCCTGCGCCCTCATTCGTTATCAATAGAAAAGCTAGGTCTATCGTTTGGGCAAGGTTATTCCATTGCACGTTGGTATCGTCGAACCCTCGCGGAAGCCAAGACCTCCCTCCCCCGATTGCCCTTCCGCATCGCTGCCGGAGTTATGACCACGCAGTCGTGAGTCCGCGCGTTGTCTCGTCATCTATCCGAAAGTAAAGGCGTAGGCCCGCACACCAGCGTCGCAGAACTCAACATAGAATGCACGCCGTGCTCGATTGCCGAACGCTCGCCATATTCCGTAGTCGTTGTCGAGAGCAACCGGGTAGCCGACCGCAAGCAATTCCGATTGCTTGCGCACGTCGACGAAGTTTTTCTCGTAGGCGAATTCGGGCGTATGCACTCCGATGACGAAAGTCCACGATCCCGGTATTTGTCGGCCCAAGCACGGAGATACGGGAGTGCTCTCAAGCTGTTATGCAAGAGTGCGTCCAGAAATTCACGAGAACAACCTTGCCCTGTAGATCTTCAGGACGAAGCGGCCGAAGCAATTGGAGAGCTGAGCAAGAACGGCCGATCGCACACGTCGGCAAGCGCACCTCGGATCAGCATCTCTCAACCGACCCTATGCCAAAGTATCGACGACACCATCGCACAATAGATTCACGTCGACCTACGGATACATAACAATTTGTCCGGGGAGTTTCGGTCAACGGAAGTGAAGATCAGATCGTCATCACGGTCGTCCGGCGGACGATTGTTTCATTAACGAGAAGGAATTCGTCATGAACATCAAAGCTAAATGTCTTGTCGCAGCATTTGCAGTCTCAGTACTCGGCGGAAGCGCGCTCGCGGGCGCTCTCGACGTTATCGATCCCATCAACAAGCAGACGTTCTACACCGGTTCCATTCGCGAATTGAACCACACGAATCCCATCATGAGAACCAGATTCAAGGCGGCTCTCGCAACTCTGCCACAGGCGAAGCGCAGGGCGATGATGAGAGAATGCCAGGACGCGGCAATGACCAAACCTTACGCTGAGTTCTGTGCGGACCTGAATGCTCTTGCCGGCTCATGATCCTCCAAGCCAGGGTGGTGAACCCCGTCTGAGCCGAAGAGTGGCGGGCGTAGCGCCCGCCACTGCTGTTTCGAAGCCTCCTACGCCAGGAAATCACGCCCTCCGTCTCTTCTCATCGAGCCGCCGGGTGCGCCCTTGGGAGGCGGCCAGGCGACATCCATCGGCGTCTTCTGGTGAAGCCGCTTGCTCTTTCAGTCTTTGGCGGAGTGGCTTTTGCCGACGCACTCGATGTGGTCGACAACATTTGACCGTTCTACACCGATGCCGGCATGAAAACGCTCAAGCCGAGAGCTGAGTTCAAGACAGCGTTCATGTCAATGCCGCAGGCAAAGCGCGAGATGATGATGAGAGAACGCCAGGACGCAGCCATGGGCAAGCCTCACGCCGAATTCTACGCGGACGTGAATCCCCTCGCCGGTTCGTGATTCACTGAGGCAAATATGACGCGCCCGAGCAAAGCGCTCGACCATCATTCGTGGTGCTGCCTGCCGAAGCAACTTGTATCAGCTTGGTGCCGCCGACCAGTTCTGCCACTCCCCAGCGGTTCTGCGACGGTCCGCCCCTGAGACTGATCGGGTCGTTTCATTGTCAGAAAATTACATTCGCCGCGGCAATCGCAATCCACAATCCAAATAGCGGCACCAGAATCCATCGCGCTTGCCTCACACTGCTCTCGGTGGCCCATGAAGCCCCACCTCGTACCTTGCGGGTTGGGAGTTCGATGTCACGTCGTGAAAGATTGGCTATGATTGGCTCAAGTCGGACAAAATTGTCCGAAAGCTGTTCTGCCCGGTATCCATAGGCCCCGAATGTTGCGGTCATACCGAACCGATCCGCCGACTTTGTGGTATCAGGGACATGAGTTTCCTCCACGTCCGCGCCATGGGCGGTACGCGATCCTTCAAAGCTCGTCATGACGAGAAGTTGCCTCCCGTCGATTGAAATACCATTGGCATGCAATTTTCCGCTCCTGTCGATCCCGCTATATTAGATGGGATGCAGATCGACCAGGAATGGCGGGAATTCTATTGTACGATAGTCTCGGCAATACTTTACGCCATTCAAGGCAGCGAGGTCGCCAGCCCAGGCAGTCATGGATCCAACACGGCATCGGCTGCCTTGGCCGCTCGATCCGGAACTAACGGAGGCAAAGGTCGGTAGGATATCTCTGATACCATGGTGTCCGCGATACCTAAGGATAATAACTTGCCGCGGAGTTATGAGCAAAGTCTTCCCGCACGCATTAATCAAAGCAGGAGGTTTGCTGTGCTTGTCTATCGTTCCACCCTTTTGACCGTCGCTGCGAAGATCGGTTCTGTTGCAATCGGTGTTGGACTTGGGTTGGCACCCATCGAAGGGGTCCGCGCCGAGACCCTGCCAGGGCAGCCTGGCGCGCCTTATCAGAGTATGCCGTCGCTCGCGCCGATAGGCACGCGCGTTGACCACTACCTTCCGATTCCCAAGGAAGACGTAACTCCAGCCATCGACCCGAAGAAGGGATACCGGACCCAACAGTTAGGCCGTGGTCTCTATATGGTCACCGACAACGGCTATCAGTCGATGTTCCTGGTATACGAATCAGGCGTCGTCGTGGTCGACGCACCTCCGGGATACTCGGCCCATATACGCCGGGCTATCGCGGAGGTGACCGACCGACCGATCACACATGTCGTCTATAGCCATGCGCACGTAGATCACATTGGCGGCGTAGACGACCTCGGCGGTCATCCAATCATCATCGCCCAAGAAGAGACCTTGCATCTGCTCGAACGGGCGAAGGATCCAAGGCGCCCTGTGCCTACGGTCACGTTCAAGGATCACTATACGCTGAAGGTCGGCAGTCAGATTCTGGACCTGAGCTATCCCGGCAGCAGTCCCCATGAGCCAGGGAACATCTTCATCTATGCTCCCGAACAGAAGGTTCTGATGGTGGTCGATGTGATCTTCCCCGGCTGGATGCCTTGGCGTCGTTTCGCGCTTGCCAAGGACATCCCCGGTTACTTCGACCAGGTGGCGTACATCGACACATTGCCGTTTGAAACGCTCGTCGGAGGCCACGTCAATCGCGTGGGCACTCATTCCGATGTGCGGACGCAGCTCGAATTCATGAATGACCTGAAGGCGGCTGCCGCCGCTGCTCTCAAATCGACGCCCCCGGGCGAGGAAATGGAAGCCGAGGACAAGCCGAACCTCTGGGCTGTCTACGACAACTACATCGACCGTGTCGTTGTGAAATGCGTCAATGCCGTCACGCCCAAATGGCAATCTCGGCTGGCCGGCTATGACGTGTTCATCTGGGACCAGTGCTACGCGATGGAGCAGAGCCTTCGCATTGACTGAAGACCTGGTAACCAGAGAGTTCGGACGGGGTGGTCGTTATGTGACGGTCCCGCTTGGGGTGCCGCGATGTTTGGTCGCAAAGGATTTGCTGTCAGAGTCGACCAGGTCTGTGCGTCGCCGGCAATCCTCTGACATGGCCAGACAATTCGCAAGATCGAACGGGAGATTGGATGGTTGAGATGCTCCGAGCTGAAGTTTTTGAAGGACCCACCCCATCGGCGTTGAGGAGTGATGACGAATCGCAACCGACAGCGCCTCCCGCAGTATTTTCGCCAAAATCAACGGGAGCAGCAATAAGCCGGGCTCGCAAGATCGGTATCCTAATGGTGGCGAGTGTGACGATTTCTCTGTCGGCAGCCTGGGGTTGGCAATGGTATTTTCACGGTCGTTTTGAAGAAACGACCGACAACGCTTATGTCCGTGGTGACATAACGAGCATCGCGCCCAAGCTCTCCGGCTATGTGGTCGAAGTCGCAGTCGGCGACAACGCCGGCGTCAGCAAGGGAAGCTTGCTGTTTCGCATCGACGACAGTGACTACCGGGCGAAACTCGACCAAACGATTGCCACTCTGTCCACGCGACAGGCCGAGATCGCAAACATCGAAGCAACGCAAAAACTGCAAGATGCCTTGATCGAACAGGCAGTGGCGCAGGAGCGCTCGGTCTCGGCGGATTTGCTCCTCGCAAGAGCCAATCTTGACCGCTACACCGCGCTTCGAAAGAGCGGGACGGCCAGCGAACAAAAGCTCCAGGATGCGCAGACCGCGTTCGCAAAAGCCGAGGCTGGGGACAAAGCCGCGGCGGCCAATACTCTGGCGCAAAGGCTGAAGCTTGGCGTGTTCGATGCCCAACTCGCCGGCGCCCAAGCAGCGATGGCCCAGGCCAAGGCGTCTGTCAGCCTGGCGAGGATGGATCTCGCCAATACCGTTATAGAGTCGCCGATCGACGGTGTCATCGGCAACCGGCAAGTTCGCGTCGGCCGGTACGTCACGCCCGGCACCCCGGCGATGGACGTCGTTCCGGTCAAGGATGTATGGGTCGTCGCCAATTTCAAGGAGACCCAGCTCGATCGAGTGGAGATCGGGCAGCCTGTACAGGTGGTCATCGACGAGTACCCTGATGTTCAGATTGATGGTGTCGTCGATAGCTTCGCCCCGGGCAGTGGGGCTGCCTTCAGCCTGCTGCCACCGGACAATGCGACCGGCAACTTCATCCGCGTCGTCCAGCGCGTTCCAGTCAAGATAAGACTTACGCGCAATCCATTGCCTGGTCGGCTGGTTCCTGGACTCTCAGCCCGGATTGCCGTTCGGGTGGACAAGGAAACGAATCCCGCAACCGCCACTTCCGTCCCACCCGGTGATCTTGCAGAAAATCGAACCGGTATCGCACAATGACCTTTCACGTCGAACCGCTCCCGGTGCTGACCAAGCGGCCCGAGGTGCTCGGCGCCATACTGGTCTTGACCGGAGTTCTACTGACTGCCGTCATGGATTCGATCGCCAGCACGGCGCTCTCTATTGGGCGGCTGGATATGCTGGGCGACATACACGCCACGACGGACGAATTCGCGACTTTCGACATCGCCTTTGTCGCTGCCAAGGTGACCAGCTTTTTGGTCGCGCCTTTGTTTGTCGCAGCGCGAGGGCCAACGCCTTGTTTGCGCGCCGGCGCGGTTGCGCTTCTCTTGGCGTCGGCCGCAATGACATCTTCGGTCGATATCGCCTGGATTGACGCTTGCCGCATCGTTCAAGGTTTCGCCGGCGGGACCGTGCTCGTGGCGGGCCAGACATTGCTGTTCTTTCGCTTCCCGAGTCGTCAGCAACCGATTGTGCAAGCTCTCTTGGCCCTCGGCTCCGTAATGGCCCCAACGACAGTGACACCAGCGCTCCAAGGTTGGCTTGTCGACCACCTGTCGTGGGACTGGATATTCCTGAGTAACGTGCCAGTGGGCATTGTCGCCCTTGTGATGCTCGCGGCGGACCGCGGACGAACGTTCCGCCACGAAATCCGCACCCCCTACATCCAGATCGCGCTGGCTGGTATCGCCGCAGCCTCTTTGACTTACGTGTCGCAGCAAGGCAGCAGGTTCAACTGGTTCGACGACGGGCACATCATCCTTCTCACCGTGACCGGTCTGCTGGCGGTCATCCTCCTGCTGCTGTGGGAGTTCCAATTTGCATCGGATCGTCTGATACTTCCCGCGTCGCCTTTGGGTAATCCCGACTATTGCTTCGCCCTAGTCGTCAGTCTAGTAGCCGGATTTGCCTTGTCCGGCAGCGCTTTTCTCATCCCCGCCTTTGCCTTAAACGTCCTCAACTTCACAGCTACGGATGCGGGGGCTCTTCTTCTGCCGAGTGGAGCAATGCTGGGCTGTGCGCTGCTGGTTGCAGGAATCGGCGTAAAAAAAAGCGGAATACATCCGCTTGCCCTGGCTCCTCCCGGTGTCGTGTTTTTCGCCTCGGCAATGTGGTTCATGTCGGGTTCGACAAGCGACAGTGGAGCCGTGGATTTGGAGTTTCCGCTGCTGTTGCGCGGCTTTGGACTGGGTTTCCTGTTCGTGGGTTTGACGCTGTTTGCCCTCACGCTGCTTCCTGCCAAAGCGCTGCCCTTCGGCATCGGTCTTTTCGATCTTGGCAAGCAGGTTGGCGGTCTGGCGGGCACGGCTCTCCTGCAAACTTATCTCGACCAACAACTTGTCTACAACAGGACGATACTGGCATCACACCTGGGTGTTGGCGAGGTTGTCCTCGAGGAGCGCCTGAAGGCAGTGGCGGGCCAACTTGAGGCTAGGGGCCTCGACGGTGTTGTTTCTGGCAAAGTCGCGCTATCGGTTTTGCGCCAGGCTGTCGACAGGCAAGCCGTCACCATTTCCTTCAATGAAGCCTTCTTGGCGATTGTGCTGTTGTTCTTGGTAGCGGCGCCCTGCTTGATCCTCTGCAAAAGGCTGCTTAGCCTTCTATCAGCAGTCCAGGTAAATATATCGAGCCAGGCCGCTATCGCTGGCAAACGTCGGTGAACGCTATGCCTCGACGAGGTTTCCTAGAGGCGTGAGATAACCACTTTGCTGGTCGCGACGCGTGCCCGGCTGCGGCTGATCCGGCCAAAATGACGAAAGCTAAAATGTCCGGTTTCGTGGTTGGCGTAACGGCGATTGGGGTCCACCGGCGACAACAAGCGGCCGAATGCCTCGAGGGCAGAGACGTCCGTTCTTGCTGGTCATGCTCCAATCGAGAACCAGCTCCGTGGACCACAGCACTCAGTCAGCAAAGGAGTTAATCCTCTCAGTGTCCGTTCCAAAAAGAGTTGAGTGATTTCAGCAGGTTGTGATTCTGTCGGATTTGCGAGATTCGATGGAGATCACGATGGCC
>NZ_JAMYTD010000057.1:0-32893 GCF_040322255.1 Mesorhizobium sp. M0166
ACGCCAGATCGGGTCGCCTGCCATGTCCACAAGCCTCTATAGTGCTCAGGCCCAAATCAGCTCGGCTCCGGGACAGCGGGACGACCCCATCTCACGCAGTCATCCGGCCTGCGCAACTGGGTGAATGGCCCTTCCGCGTTCCAACCTGACCTGGGTTTTGATCGGTTCGGTCTTCGTTGCCTTCGACTGAAGACGCTGAACAATACCCAGTTGCGCCTGACCGAGTAGTGGTTGCTGCCGAATTTGATAAATTCAACCCTGACATGAATAATCCGGCTGAGCGTCTCAGCGACCGGCGAAACTTTATGAATCACGCGAGCCCATGCCGACGCGCGTGAACAGGAAGCCCGGAGCCTCGACAGCCGGATTCGCGACGGACCGATCCGTGGCGCACATGTGTCAGGAAGGCTGTCGCTCAGCCGTCCCTTGATTGTTGTCAATCAGATACCGCCAGCATCCATCGGCGCCGCGGCGCACGATATCGCATGCCGAGCCTCCGAGGTGCACCTGCTCGCGGTCGGGCCCCGTGCCGTCGATTGACCAGTCCACCACGATCTGGGCGATATCGTCGGCAACGAACACATGGCGCACTTTAGCAACCAGCGGGAGGCCGAGCCTGAGATCGTGCTCGAGTCGGGCGGCGATCTCTGCTCGATCGGTGATGGTTCGCCCGTCGTTGGCGATGAAGACGGACTCCGGGGCGTGCAAGGCCATCATCGCGCCGACCTTGCCGGAGTTAAATCGCTCGACAAGCGAGGGGATAACGCCTTCGGGTTCGGTAGGGAGCGGATAGGAGTCGGACATCAAGGGTCTCATGTTCGTGTTGGTTCAACCGCGATGCGGGGATGACACACACTTTGCGGCGGTTCTTGATCGCAGCGCCCGACGAACAGTTCCAATAGCCGATGCATATTGTTTTCATAGCGGCAGGGAATGGCGAGGTGCCAGTGTTCATTCCAATCGCAAGTTAAGCGAGTTGCCCGGGCCGCGACATCTCACGCCGCGAGGCGCGCGCCGATAACGATCGGCTATCGACTCTATGGCGAGAGGTCATTTCCCTGGCCGGCGTTCCAAGGTCATTTTCCAAAAGGCGGTCCAATTACTCTCAGTATCCGGCACCGCGATGGCGCCGCGCCAGCTCCGGTTGTTCATTTAAAAATACAAACAGCGCGAAAGAGAAGACACTGATGTCCGAGGAAACCTACGATATTGTCATTGTTGGCGCGGGCGCCGCCGGTTGCGTCGTTGCAAGTTATCTCGCCGAACACACAGATGCCTCGATCGCGCTGATTGAAGCGGGTGACATGGATCGCGATCCATTCATCCATATCCCTGCTGGTTTCGCCAAAATACTCGCCACCGGCAGGCATATCTGGAACTACGAGACGGTTCCTCAGCACGGCACAAAGCGATTCTATCCTTCGGGCAAGGTGCTCGGCGGCGGCTCCTCGATCAACGCATTGTGCTACGTCCGTGGTCAGGTCCGAGATTACGCCGCGTGGCAGGACGCAGTCGGCGATACCGGCAAATGGTCGTATGAAGACCTGCTCCCCGTCTTCATGTCGCAGGAACTCAACGACACCTTCCACGACGAATTTCACGGCATCGATGGAGGTCTCGCGGTCCAGTTGCCCAAGGGCATCAATGAGCTGAACCAATATTGCCTAAAGGCCTTCCAGGAATATGGGCTGCCCTACAACCCAGACTATAACGGCAAGAGCCAGATCGGCGTCTCGCCGGTGCAATCCACGGTCGGACATCAGCGCCGGTGCAGCGCGGTCGACGCTTACCTGCGTCCGCACCTCGCCTCGGGCCGCGTCACCCTCCTCATTGGCAAGACGGTCGTCCGCATCCTCGTCGAGAACAAGCGGGCTGTCGGCGTCGAGCTCATGGACAATGAGATGATCATGGCCGGCGAGGTTGTGCTGTCGGCCGGCACCGTCCATAGTCCGACGATCCTCATGCACTCGGGCATTGGGCCAGCCGAGCACCTGCGCCAGCACGGTATCGCGGTGGTCGTCGATTCTCCGGAGGTGGGCGAAAATCTCCACGACCACGCGATCGTACCGGTCCGCGCCTACGTAAAGGGCGACCTTGGTTATCAGGCGGCCGCGCAGGGCCTTGGGAGCGTGAAAGCGGGCCTGCGCTATTTCGCGACCAAGGATGGCCCGGCGTCGGGCAACGGCATCGAGACGGTTTCCCACTGGAATCCGTCCGACTTCGCCGCCGAACCCACGATCCAATGCTATCACGTGCCCATCATCGCAGAAGATGGAATCAGCCCTACGGGCGACCGCTCGGGCATCACCTTCGAACTCGTAGTGCTTCAGCCGAAAAGTCGCGGCTGGGTGCGGCTCGCCGACAGCGACCCAACGTCGATGCCGCTCATCAACCCAAACTTCATGGGCGAGGAACAAGACCTGAGGGCCGCAGTAGGCTCGGTGCGGGCGATCCGCAAGATCATGGCGCAGGAGTCGCTGGCGCCGGTCATCACGGAAGAGATCGATCCTGGCCCGCGCATCCAGTCGGACGCCGAGATCGGCGAGTGGGTTAAGAGTGCCGTGACGACCATGTTTCACCCGGTCGGCACGTGCCGCATGGGCCAAGATGCGCGTGCAGTGGTTGACGCCAGGCTCAGGGTTCGCGGGGTCGACGGCCTCCGGGTGATCGACGCCTCGATAATGCCGAACATCACCAGCGGCAACACGAACGCCCCGACCCAGGCGCTCGCGCGCCACGCCACGGCGATGCTGGTCGAGGATCTGAAGCGGACCTAGAGGCCTCTGGCGCGAAACGACGACGGCGCTGGCAGCAGTTTCCCGCCCGTCGACCTATCCAATTCGACTGCAACATTCTAGATCCTCGGGGA
This sequence comes from Mesorhizobium sp. M0166, assembly GCF_040322255.1. Classification (NCBI taxonomy): domain Bacteria; kingdom Pseudomonadati; phylum Pseudomonadota; class Alphaproteobacteria; order Hyphomicrobiales; family Phyllobacteriaceae; genus Mesorhizobium; species Mesorhizobium sp. M0166. Next base: position 2,870 of record NZ_JAMYTD010000057.1, read on the forward strand.
GACTGAAGTGAGTGCGACTGACAGAACGAAGTGTCCGGCTCCGGCAACCCGGCTCGATCGCGGTTCGCTTCGCCGCCTTGCACGATGCGGCGGCGCACCGATCGGCTTGCTGTTAGCGCTCGCGCTCGTGGGCTGCGATGACAAGGCGCAATCGCAGGCAGCCGCGCCTCCGCCGCCGCCGGTGACGGTCGCGCAACCGGTTAAACGGACCGTCACTGACTGGGACGAGTTAACCGGTCGCTTCGAGGCGATCCAGGAGGTTGACGTCCGCGCTCGCGTCGGCGGCTTCATCGACAGTGTAGAGTTCGAGGATGGCGCGATCGTCCATGCCGGCGATCTGCTCTACACCATCGACCCGCGTCCGTTCGAAGCAGTCGCCTTGCAGGCCCAAGGCCAACTCGATGACGCGCGGGCCAAGGCCGAGCTTGCCAAGCGTGAACTCGACCGCGGGCTGAGTCTGGTCCAGACCAGCGCGGTGTCCGAACAAGCCGTCGATCAGCGCCGTCAGGCGCTGCAGGCGGCGCATGCGGCCGAGACGCAGGCCGAGGGCGCGCTGAAAGCCGCGCAGCTCAATGTCGAATTCACCCACGTGCTGGCGCCGATCACCGGCCGCGTCAGCCGCCATCTGGTGACTCCGGGCAATCTCGTGCAGGGCAGCGAGGGCGGCGCGACGCTCTTGACCTCGATCGTGTCGCTCGATCCGATCTACATCTATTTCGACGTCGACGAGGCGACCTATCAGCGCAACAGCAAGCTGTGGATCAAAGGCCAGCGGCCGAGCTCGCGCGACACGGCGAACCCGGTGCAGGTGACGCTGACCGGTGAGACCAAGCCCTCGCATGAGGGGAAGATGGACTTCCTCGACAATCGACTGGACGTCTCGACCGCGACGCTGTTCGGCCGTGCGATTATCCCGAACAAGGATCTCTCGATCCTGCCCGGTCAGTTCGGCCGGGTCCGGATCATCGGCTCCTCGCCCTACGAGGCGCTGCTGATCCCGGACACCGCTGTCGCCACCGACCAGTCGCGCAAGATCGTATTCGTGATCAAGGATGACAACACAGTGGAAGCGAGGCCGGTCACGCTCGGCCCGCTCGATGAGGGCCTGCGCGTGATTCGCGAAGGCCTCAAGGCTGAGGACCATGTCATCATCGACGGGCTGCAGCGCGCCCGTGTCGGCGCCAAGGTGACGCCGCAGATGGCCAAAGCCCCGGCGGGTGACAAGCCCGCGTCAGACGCCAAGCCCCCGGTAGGTGCCAAGCCATGAATCTCGGCAGGCTTTCCATCAACCGGCCGATCCTCGCGATGGTGCTGTCGATCGTGCTGCTGATTGTCGGTGCGATCGCCTATCAAACGCTGCCGGTCTCGGAATATCCGCAGGTGGCGCCGCCGACCGTTACCATCACCACGCAATATCCGGGCGCCTCGGCGCAGACCGTATCCGACACCGTCGCCGCCCCGATCGAGCAGGAGATCAACGGCGTCGAGGACATGCTGTATCTCTACAGCCAGGCGACCTCGAGCGGCCAGCTCACCATCACCGTCACCTTCAAGCTCGGCACCGACCTCGACAAGGCCCAGGTGCTGGTGCAGAACCGCGTCGCGATCGCGCAACCGCGGCTGCCCGAGGAGGTGCAGCGCAACGGCGTCGTCACCCGCAAGAACTCGCCCGACATTCTGATGGTCGTGTTCATGCTGTCGCCCGACGACACGTTCGATCAGCTCTACATCTCCAACTACACGTCGCTGCAGGTCCGCGATCAGCTTTTGCGGCTCGAAGGCGTCGGCGACATCAAGATGTTCGGCGCGCGCGACTACTCGATGCGGTTGTGGCTCGATCCCGACCGGATCGCCAATGTCGGTCTGACATCTAGCGAGGTGCTGGCAGCGATCCGCGCGCAGAACCTGCAGATCGCGGGCGGACAGATCGCGGAGCCGCCGATCGCCGATCGCGCATTCCAGCCTAACCTCGTCTTCACTGGCCGCCTCAAAGATATCAGGCAGTTCGAGGACATCGTGGTGAAGGCCGGCTCCGACGGCCGTACCGTGCGGCTGCGCGACGTTGCCCGCGTCGAGCTCGGTGCGCTGTCCTACGCGACCAGCAGCTTCATCCTGCGCAAGTCGGCCGTCGCAATGGTGGTGACGCAACGGCCCGGATCGAACGCGCTTGCCACCGCGAAGCACATCTCCGACACGATGGCGCAGCTCAAGACGAGCTTCCCGAAGGGGCTCGACTACAATATCGGCTACAACCCCAGCGAGTTCATCGCCCAATCGGTCCATGAGCTGATCAAGACGATCTACGAGGCGATGGCGCTCGTCGTCATCGTGGTGCTGGTGTTTTTACAGGGGTGGCGACCTGCGATCATCCCGATCATCGCGATCCCGGTGTCGCTGGTCGGCACCTTCGCGGTGATGGCCGCGCTCGGATTCTCGATCAACAATTTGACGCTGTTCGGTCTGGTTCTCGCGGTCGGCATCGTGGTCGACGACGCCATCGTGGTTGTCGAGAATGTCGAGCGACATCTCCAGCTCAGTATGAGCCGGCGCGAGGCGGCGCTCAAGACCATGGAAGAGGTTGGCGGCGCGCTGGTCTCGATCGCGCTGGTGCTCTGCGCGGTGTTCGTGCCGACAGCCTTCCTGGGCGGCATTTCCGGACAGTTCTTCCAGCAATTCGCCGTCACCATCGCGGTCGCGACCGCAATCTCCTTGTTCTGCTCGCTGACGCTGTCGCCGGCACTGACCTCGCAGATCCTAACTCCGCATAAGGAGAAGCGTCCGCCGGCGCGCTGGAACATCATCGCGCGCGGCTGGGACAGCTTCACCGCGCTGTTCAACCGCATTTTCGATCGCTTGGCGCGAGGCTACGCGGCCGCCGCCGACTTCGTGATCCGCCATACAGTGGCGATGCTTGTGATCTATCTGGCGCTGATCGGCAGCACCTGCTGGCTGCTGGTGAGCACCCCGCAGGGGTTCATTCCCGCACAGGATCGCGGTTACCTCATCATCTCGGCGCAATTGCCAGGCGCCGCGTCGCTGGTGCGGACCGCAGCGGTGGTGCGCGAAATCGAGCGGATTGCGCTGGATACGCCAGGTATCGTCCGTGTCGCGGCCTTCGCCGGCTTCTCCGGCGCGACGCGCACGGAGGCCGGCAATGCCGCGGCGTTGTTCCCGGTGTTCGACGAGCCGGAAGCCCGGCAGAAGAAGGGATTGTCGGCGAATGCGATCACGGCCGATCTGCGCAAGCGGCTGTCGGTGATCCAGGGCGCTTTCGTCATCGTCATTCCACCGCCCGCGGTGCCAGGCATCGGCACCGGCGGCGGCTTCGCCATCCGCATCCAGGATCGACAAGGGCGCGGTCCCGAGCTGCTCGCAGCCGCGACCGACGAGCTCGTCGCCGCCGCTCGGAAGTCGCCAAACCTGACCTCGGTATTCTCGCCGTTCACGGCGAATACGCCGCAGCTGTTCGTCGATATCGATCGCGTCAGGGCGCAGAAGCTCGGCGTCCCCATCGCCAACATCACCGACACGATCGAGACTTACTTCGGCTCGACCTATGTCAACGACTTCAACCTGTTCGGACGCACCTATCACGTCACCGCGCAGGCCGGTCTCCCATTCCGCAAGGAGACCTCCGATCTCGCGCGGCTGCGTACCCGCAACGCGGCCGGCGATACGGTGATGCTCGGAAGCGTCGTGGGCTTCAAGGACATCTCGGGACCCGATCGTGTCGCGCGCTACAATCTCTACTCGGCGTCCGAGCTGCAGGGTGAGCCGGCACCGGGCGTGAGCTCGAAGACGGCGCTCGACACCATCAAGCAACTGGCCGACAAAACATTACCGAGCGGCTTTTCCTTCGAATGGACCGATCTGTCCTATCAACAGGCGACGGGTGGCAATGCCGGCCTCTATGTGTTCCCGATCTGCGTGCTGTTCGTCTATCTGGTGCTGGCAGCGCAATATGGCAGCTGGACGCTGCCGTTCGCGGTGATCCTGATCGTGCCGATGTGCCTGTTCGCGGCCACGATCGGCGTGCGCATCATGGGCCAGGACGTCAACATCCTGACCCAGATCGGCTTCGTCGTGCTAGTGGGACTGGCCGCCAAGAACGCGATCCTGATCATCGAGTTCGCGCGCGACATCGAGCTCGAGGGAAGGTCGCGGCTGGAGGCTGTCATCGAGGCCTGCCGGCTCCGCCTGCGGCCGATCCTGATGACTTCGTTCGCCTTCATCCTGGGCGTGCTGCCGATGGTTGTGTCGACCGGTTCCGGCTCGGAGATGCGCCAGGCGGTCGGCGTCGCCGTGTTCTTCGGCATGCTCGGCGTCACGCTGTTCGGCCTGATCTTCACGCCGATCTTCTATATGGTGGTGCGCGACCTCGCGGAAGGCAAGAACGAGGGCAAGCCGACCCAGACGACGGCGGCCGCGGCGGGATAAGTCAGGGTGACGCCGATGCACGATGAAGCCGACACACTATCTCCGTCACCCTTAGGAGCGCGGAACGCGCGTCATGAATGGTGCGCGGCCCTGCCGGCGCCATGCACCCTTCGTTGCTCGTTCCTCTCCGCACCTCAGGAAGACGCGTCTGAAGCTGCAGGCCTAAAGGGGCAATTCTATTGGCTGAGCCGAAATAGACGGGCGGGTGTGGGGATACAAAACAATCATGCGCCGTTTTTCGCTGATAGAAACTGTGGGAGACCATAAAAATGAAAACGGGATTTTTCGCCGCGGTCGCGGCGTGCTGCCTGTTGCTCGCGGCGCCGGCGTCGGCGCAGGGTGTCAAGATCGGCGTCCTGAACGACCAGTCCGGCCTCTATGCCGACTACGGCGGCAAATATTCGGTCGAAGCCGCGAAGATGGCGATTGAGGATTTTGGCGGCGAGGTGCTCGGCCAGAAAATCGAGTTGGTTACCGCCGATCACCAGAACGAACCCGATCTCGCCGTCTCGATCGCGCGGCGCTGGTATGACATCGACGGCGTCGACATGATCACCGATCTGACGACGTCGACGGTCGCGCTGGCGGTGCAGGAACTCTCCAACGAGAAGAAGAAGATTGATATCGTGGTCGGCGCCGCGACCTCTCGCATCACCGGCGACGCCTGCACGCCCTACGGCTTCCACTGGGCCTTCGACACCCATGCGCTCGCGGTCGGCACCGGCGGCGCGCTGGTGAAGGCGGGCGGCGATACCTGGTTCTTTCTAACCGCCGACTACGCGTTCGGCCACGCACTGGAAAGGGACACTAGCGAGATCGTCACCCATGCCGGCGGCAAGGTGGTAGGTTCGGTTCGCGTGCCGCTGAACTCGTCGGACTTCTCCTCCTTCCTACAGCAGGCGCAGAGCTCGAAGGCGAAAATCGTCGCCCTCGCCAACGCCGGCCGGGATACCACCAACTCGATCAAGCAGGCGGCTGAGTTCGGCATCTTCCGGCAGGGCCAGAAGCTTGCCGGCCTCCTGATGACGCTCTCCGAAGTTCGCGGCCTCGGTCTCGACGCGGCGCAAGGTCTGGTGCTGTTCGAAGGATTCTATTGGGATCACGACGACCGGAGTCGCGCTTTCTCCGAACGATTCTTCAAGCGTACCGGACGCATGCCGAACATGAACCATGCCGGCACCTATTCGGCAACGCTGAGCTATCTGAGGGCGGTGAAAGCCGCCGGCACCAAGGACTCCGAGGCAGTGGCCAAGAAGCTGAAAGAGCTGCCGGTCGACGACGCCTTCGCCAAAGGCAAAGTGCTGGCCAACGGCCGCATGGTGCACGACATGTACCTGTTCGAGGTCAAGAAGCCCTCGGAGTCAAAGAAGCCGTGGGACTACTACAAGCAGCTCGCGGTGGTGCCGGGCGATCAGGCGTTCTTCACCGCCAAGGAAAGCGGTTGCCCGCTGACGAAGTGACGCGCGGCGTCATTTCCGGGCGATGCACCGTATTGAACCCGGAATCTTGAGATTCCGGGTTTCGGTTCGCTCATTAATCGAGGCGCGCGGAGCTTCGCCGATCGCCATCTCCTCTCTGGCAATTGAAGAGAATAAAAATGTTGGCTTCGAGCGTCATGCAGCTCGTGGCATTCCTCGCGACGAAACCACACCGCGGCGAACGACAAGAACGATCGCCTATGGTCCAGCCGTTTGGTCATGTCGCAGTTTCCTCGAGGGCTATTTGACGGGCGTGGTCAGAGCTTTGTCATCGGTGTCGAGGACGAAGACGGCAAGCAGCTTCGCCGGCTCGGTCTTGCTCGCATTGCGGCTGATCGAATGGAGCGCTTTCGGCTGTTCGGACCAGCTCTCGCCTGCCCGATAGATGCGTGTCTCGCCGTCATTCACCTTCGACTCGATCGCACCCGATATTACATAGGCATAAATGAAAGCCGACTTCCCGTGGGTGTGGGACGGGGAAGCCGCGCCCGGCGCGTAAACGACTTCCACGGCGATCAGCGACTTGCCGGGGATATTGGGAATCGTCGCCTCGAAGTTCTTGGTGACGGTTTCCGCTTGGCCGTCATGGGCTGCGACGGGGCCGGCCATCGAGATGGCAAGGGCGGCGCCGATAGCGGCGATGATGGTTCGGATCTTCATGGGCTTTCTCCTTTGAGTGTCGGTGGACTTGGTTCATTGTTTCCTCCCGGCCTTTAGGCCGCCGTGACTTGCAGCCCGCGGCGCACCGCTGGATGCGCGATTAACAGCCCCTCGCGCGCCAGACGGCGCCATTGCCGGGCGTCATCCTCATCCTGTCGGCAAACACACGCCGGAATGCAGCCTCGGATCGATACCCGATCGAGTCGGCCACGGCCTCGGTGGTCATCGCCGGCTTCTTCAGCTCGTTGGCGGCCAGGCTCATCCGGATATCGGTCAACAGTTCGACGGCTGAGCGGCCCAGCTTGTCTTGGAAGTGCCGTATGAAGGTGGCGCGTGACATGCCGCACAAGTCGGCCAGCGATGGCGATCATTTTTCAGGAGATGGCTCAACCGGTCAGCTTGGGGCATAGGAACTGAGGAATCAGCGCGTCAGGCAAGTAGTTTTCGGTAGTGGATGAAACCCGAGCGATCGGCGATGCGGTCGTAAAGCTGCCTGGCGTTATGGTTGGATTTGCGCGTCAGCCAGTACACGCGGGACGCCCCGCGACGTCTCGCATCCGCATAGACATGGTCGATCAGCGCGCGGCCGACGCCGCTACCACGCGCATCGTCCGCAACAAACAGGTCCTGAAGATAGCAGTCGTCGCTCGTCGTCCAGGCGGATCGATGGTAGATCGAATGCACCAGCCCCGATGCCTATTCGCCCATCATGGCAAGCGCCGCATGCATCGGCTCGATTGGGTCCAAGAAGCGCGCCGAGGTCTTGAGCGTCACAGACTCGGGGATATCCACGTCGTAAAATCGCTGATAGCCCTCCATAAAATGCTCCTGAAATTCGGATGCCGCCCCGCTGCTATGTGCGGACGGGCGCGGACGTGACCGGTTGGGCCTCGTTCTTCGCGGACCCTGCACCTATGTACCGATGGGTTTCACACCGTACTTTTGATAGTAGCTGCTCCTGATCTCGTCCTGACTTCGAGGAGGGTCGGCAAAGACATGGGCCGGGGAAAGCAACGGGGTGATCGAACTGGCTTCGATTTTGACAACGTGATCGACAGGATACTCAGGGCCGTTCGTCGCCCGAACCCAGTCGGCGATCATAAAGAACTCGGCATCGTCTGGCGGCAGTATCAGCGCGCGGCCCTTGAACCGATAACCGCGCCTCTGAAAAATATCGACTGCGTTAATTTCGACGGCGGGATTGCGCTTCAAATTCAGTATCGTCCGCGGCGATGCGATATCGGCGAAGTAGAGAACGCCGCTCCTGACCGTCAAAGACGCCTTCGGCGAAAGATTTGGCGTTCCGTCTTCGTTGACTGTCGCGACGAACGACAGTATCGCCTGCTTGATGATCGCCTCAATGTCGGCAGTGATTTCAATCATAGACATGGAACCTCTCTTATGACCGTGAGATCGATAGCCGCGAGGGCTTTGTCCCTCGCTAATGTGGCCTGGTCCCGGTTGAGAAACGCAGTGGCCTGCACGGATAGGAATTGCTGGGTTTTCAGCCCAATGCTGCCCAGCACCACCGACAGATACGGCGTGAGAAAATCGGGCTGGTTGGCTCGGTCGCCGGTAAAAACGCCGCCAGAAGCGATCCCGATAAACACCGGACGATCTCGGAGCATTCCCACCTTCCCGGCCGGCGTCGACATGAACGTGCGACCGGCGCGAAGGATTTGGTCGATCCACGCCTTGAAGACCGACGGAACGGTTAAGTTGTTCATGGGCGTTCCGATGACAATCACATCGGCCGCCTCGACTTCCTGAATAAGCGCCTCGGAAAGCTCCAGCGCGCCCTTCGGCGGGGCCGCCAAGGTGGCCGGCGACGACAGGGCAGTCGCGTAGTCGGACGAAGCGTGCGGCAGGGGGGCGGCGGCAAAGTCTCGCCGGCTGATGCTCGCCCCGGGGGCAACCTCAAGGAGCTTTTTGACGATCGCCGCTGAAAGCTGGCGGCTTTGCGATTCTGGACGCGGACTGCAATCAATATGGAGGATGTTCATGCGAACGATCCCGATGGCTTTACGAAACCAATCACGTTGTCAACCGGCCCTTCGCGTTTGGCGAAGCGGCGCGCGTTCGTGTTCGTCGCCGCGGTATCAAGAACCAGGCGATCGCAATATTCATCGATGCCCAACACGACTATCTTCATGGTTTACTCTCTTTCGTCGGTCGCCGGAGGATTCCCGCGCCGCGGATCATGCCCGCCTCGAACACCTGCCCCGGATTGTCGATTTCCTGTGTCTGTTTGGTGGAAATGTTGCTTCGATGGGCGCGTGTCGCTCACGGATGAACGCGGATGATCGTCTTCCCCGCGCGTCGCTCGGTCGCGTTGAAGGTGGCGACGGCACCCTCGAGGGTCGAGACGTTGCCGATGTTCGTCCGCAGTCGTCCGTCCCGCACCCGCTGAACGATCTCACTCAGTTGGGCACGATCGGACTCGACGACGAAGTCGACCGCCAGGCCGTTGGTGGGCCGTGCCTCGGCCAGGCCGGCGATGGACACCAGTGTTCCTCCGGCTCGAATCAGGGCTGCGGACCGCTTCCCGATGTCGCCGCCGAGGACATCGAACACCAGATCGACGCCCCCGACGTCTTCCAAGGCGTCGTTCTCGAGGTCGACGAACTCCTTCGCGCCAAAGTCGAGCGCCTTCTGACGGTCGGCAGCGCGTCCGGTGCCGATGACGTAGGCGCCGGCCTCACGTGCGAGCTGCGTCACCATCGAACCGACTACGCCGGCCGCGCCGTGCGAGAGGACGCTCTGCCCCGGCCGGAGACGGCCGTGCTCGAACAGCCCCTGCCATGCGGTCAGGCCCGGCATCGGGAGGCTCGCGCCCACCGTGAAGTCGATATCGCCCGGCAGCGGCGCGAGGTTGCGTGCCTCGACGGCCACATACTCGGCAAGGGTGCCGTCGCGATACCAGTCCGCGAGGCCGAACACCCGCTGTCCCACCGACAGTCCGCTCGTACCGTAGCCGAGGGCGGTGACCACTCCGGCCAGCTCGTGCCCAGGGATCGACGGTGTTCGGTCACGATCGAGGCGATCGGTCCAGGTCGGGGGCCACGTCAGCTCATCCCAGGTGAATCCCGAGGCATGAACCTGAACGATGACGTCGTTTATCGCTGCCTGCGGCTCGGGCCGCTCCACCAGCTTCATCCCGGCAGTTCCCGCAGCCTGGTCCGTCACGACGATTGCTTTCATCTTCCACCTCTCGATCCGTGGGATGTCGTCATTTTTGGGAATTTCTTTACAGGTGAACGAAAATAGAACGGCGAAAACCGATGGTCCAATGACCTTCGGCTATGGAATCGATGCCACCCCCCGACGCGAAAAAAATTTTGAATCAATGAGGTTTGATTTTAACTGGCACCACTCTCGCAGGCGCGCGGTGTTTGAGACTCGCCGATGAGGATGGTGATGCCGAGGGCGACTACGGCAAAGGCAATGGCCGCGTAGGGCGTCGCGGTCAAGCCGGGCCCTTCCACCACCCTACCTCCGATGAACGAGCCGCCTGAGATGCCGAGGTTGAACGCCGAGACATTCATTCCATACGCTGTCGCCACTGCGTCAGGGGCAACCGCACGGGCGACCTTCACGACACCGTCCTGCATGATCGGAGGGATCGCGAACCCAAAAATGCCCCAAATCGCGAGGACCACCAGAATTGCCACTTCGACGCGCATTGCGAGAGCGACGAGCACGAAGGATGCGATCAGGCCGATGAGCGTGGTGACCATTGTCCTCGACGTACCGATCTTATCGGTCAGCTCGCCCCCAGCGAAGTTGCCGACGACGGTTGCGCCGCCGAAGATCACCAACGCGATGCTGAGGGTTCCGTTGCCCACACCAGTTACCTCGGTGAGGATCGGCACCAGGAACGTGAAAATTACGAACGTACCGCCGAACGCCGCAGGGCATCGTAAAGTTGTCGACGAACTGGCGCAAAGATCCCCCGTGAAGTTGGGTTTCAGGTGGCCGTGACCCTGGAGATTTGGCTCCACGTCGCCATGGCGGTGTCTCGCAGATTTCGATGGTCGGATGATGAAAGAGCGTGGCGGGGAAAGTGGAACAGGTTAGCGACGGGATCGTGGATGGAGAGGAAACGCTGAAGCAGTCGCGTCGACTTGAAGCGTTTCATGATCCTCTCTCGTCGTCGGATCGGCTGGTGCGAATTCTCCGCCCGATTGTTCAGGCCCTTATGGCTCCGATGCTCCACACCCGGCATGATCTGTCGTCTCGCAGCGTCGTATGATCGAAGCTTGTCGGTGATTATGACGCGCGGAGGTCGCCCTTGTGCCGTAAGCAGTTTGCGCATTAGACGTCTGGCGACCTTTGTATTCCTGCGGCTGCACCAAAACGTCGATGACGAAGCCTTCCTGGTCGACGGCCCGCCAGAGCCAGCATTTCTTGCCCTCGACGCTGACGACAACCTCGTCGAGATGCCCCTTGTCGCCGAGGCGGCCAGCGGATCGGCGACGGACATCATTGGCGAAATGCCGTCCAAATTTCTCCGCCCGGTTCCGGATCGTCTGGTGGGTAACGATGATGCCGCGGGCCGCCAGCATGTCCTCGACCATGCGCAGGCTAAGCGGGAAGCGGAAGTAGAGCCAAACCGCATGCGAGATGATCTCGGCCGGAAAACGGTGGGCGATAGAGCGGATCACGGGCAATCTTCGACATGCTGCCTGATCACAAATTTTCATCATCCTTCAGTTAATTTTACGGTACCCGACGCGGCAAACCCAACGGATTGCTCGTTCAGACTGCCGGGTCAGCTGGCAGCTTCTGTGCCGGCCGGGTGCCAGACCCCGAACCCGATTCAGTTCCAAAGAGTCTTTAAGCTCGACCGAGAAAAAGATTCGGGAGCGGAGCCATGATTGCCGCGCGACACCGAGTGGCCCGAGCTGGCGGTCGTTTGCCGATGTAGCAGGCAGGGCCGACTACAACGCCTCGAAACACTTGTGCGCGGAGTTTCTATCGCAAGCGGCAGGCTGTGCCCGCCGTTCGACCACGAGACCGCCATCCTCGGTGATATTTCTTCATCCGATTACGCGGCAGTGTCGACCGTCGTCCGCTGGGAAAAGCCTAGCTTGGCGAGCCCTAGTCGGATTTCGGGGCAGCTCATAAACAGGCGCCACAGGAGCCCACTCCGATAGTTCTCGATCATGATCACGATCGGCCCTTGATCAATGGCTAGATGGGACTCCGCGTACCAATCCATCGCCGGACTAAATGCGTCCGCGAAGCCATAGTCGCCCCAAAGCCTCTCGCTGCGCGAAGCAAAGTGGCGAAGCGCCCGATGGCACTCCGCTGGGGCATAGGGGAAGGAGCCAAGCGCAGCGGCCGGGGTGATCACGCCCAGATCGCGGTCGGGAGCGTGTGCGACATAGCCATCGATACTGTCACTGGCTGTCAGCCCCCAGCAATCGGCGCCATAGCCGTCGAATTTCTGAGGATTGCGGATGCAATGCGCCTGGTTGATGAGAGTACTAGAGACGTTCTGCCGCCAATAGTCGGCGTAGCAATCCCGAAGACGTCTTGGGTCGAGCCCCAGAAAGGAATAGTGAGCGAAAAAGAGGGGACCTCCATGATCGGGTCCGAGGGGGAGCGGAATACCGTCGAAGCTTCGGCCGTTGGCGAAGGCCTGGTCCGCGGCCCAGCCACGGTGATAGACACTCGGCTTGATTGCATGCCGCGGGGCGGACGCGGCGAGGACAAATGCGATCAGGCATTCGTTCCAACCCTTGATCGGGTGGTCCATCGCCCAACCGTGCACCGGGCTCCAATGCCAAAAGAGCGAATCGGAGCCGCGGGCGAACCAGTCCCATTCGATGTCTTGCCACAGCGCATCGATGAGGCTGCGCAAAAGGCACGCTTTGGCTTCCGATCCTCGGAAATATTGTCGCGCCGAAAGAAGCCCCACAATCAAATACGCAGTCTCGACGATGTCGGCGCCATCGTCGCATTGACTAAACGGGATCGTTCGGCCGCTGTCGCCATTCATCCAATGAGGAAAGGCGCCGTGGTGGCGCTCTGCCTGGCCGAGAAAGCACACCATCGTAAGCAGGCGATCGAGAGCGGCCTGCCGGCCGATCCATCCGCGTTCGACGCCTGCAAGGATCGCCATGATGCCGAAGCCGGAACCGCCTGTCGTGACGATATTCGGTGTCGCGTTGCTCCGCTCTCGCGTAAGGCCGCTCGTCGGATGGCCAAATTCCCAGAAATATCGAAGCGTCTGTCGCTGCACGGTATCGAAGAGCTCGTCCAAAGACGCACCCCGGTGGGGATTGACGCTATGTCTGGGGCGAGTGGGGATTTTGAACGGCGTTTCGGTTACAGACGCAACGGAATGGGCTTGTCTATTGAAACGAGAACGCCAGTCACGCAGAGGCGATGCGCGATCCTGAGGCTGTGGCAAGGCGTTGCTGGCCAAGGGCGGCGCGATCGAGCCGGTGGGCGCCTGAGGTGCTTCTGTGAACATGGTCTCGCACCCTTCAGTGTTATGGGCCTGAGATGTGGGTTTCTCGCCGGTCGTTAGTTTTGGCGAACGCCGCGAAGTGGCCTCACCAGGCCTTGGGCTGCTCGAAGATCGTGCGCCCTGCTTCCATACCCGCCTGATGCGCGCACCAACGGTGGTCGTCCTGCGAATCCTTGACGAAGCTTCGTGTAAGCTCATGGCGCCTTGGAACCCGGGGAGAGGTGGTAAGCCGGACCGGATAATTGGGTTCGAGGCCATCAGAGAGAATCCGCCAAGGAGTGTTTGTAGTGGCGTCCTCCCAGCATATCTTCGAACAAAAGTAATATTGGAAAGGTCTCTTTTGAAACACACCGCCACAGTTGATACAGATCATGGCTTCCTCCATGCCGGTAGGATGGCTGTCCTTTTCGGACCAGAGCGCCATCTCCAGATTAGGCGCCAGTTTACCTCGCCCGTGATGATGTTCTATTGCAATGAAGTGTGTCGGACCTACCTGTTTAGGCGTTGCGCCGCATACTTTGGTTTACGTCTCCCCAACAATTGGATTGTCTACGACCGCGGCCTCGATAGCGGTGTGGAGCGAGCCGATGGAAACCATCGAGTTATGCCCGAGATCGCTCGCCTGGCCGGTTTAGTGGCGGCTGGGTGTCTAGTCCCCAAAACGGATGCAATTCCAGAGAGCTTTAAGCCGCCCGAATGGAGCATACGGGAGCGATGCCGATTGGAGCGGAACCAAATGGCCCGAGCTAGTGGTCGTTTGCCGACTTAGCAGGCAGGGCCGATGACAGGCCGTGCCCGCGTTCGAGCGGTTCCCTGCTCGGTCCGTGCGGCAGTTCATTCATAGAGAACGTGCCGAAAAGGTAAGATGTCTATACCGCGGAATAATAGCGGGCGGAACTACCCGCGAGTTAACAATGCATGCCACTGAAAAGTATTCTCGAACGGCTTGAGAGAGAACTAGAGCACGTCCGGGGATCGATGAATCGATTGTGATGTGACGGCCGGCGCAGCTTCTGATTCAACGTCTCCTTTCAGGAGGTGGACGATGGCGCGAGCGCTCGGAGAGGATCTTAGATTGCGTGTTTTGAAGGCTGCGGATGAAGGGACTTCGGCGCGTCAGGCGGCGGCACGATTTGGGGTGGGGATATCGAGCGCGATCCGCTGAATCGCAAGGGCCAGGCTGGGCGAGACGACGCCCCGGCCGCAGGGACGGCGACGCGGGTCGCGGCTCGACGGGCACGCAGACTTTATCGTCGGGCTGATCGAGCAGCACAAGGACATCACGCTGAACGAGATGGTGGAGCGGATCTCGACCGAGCGGTCGCTGAGCATCGGCCGCAGCACCTTGAACGATTGGCTGCGCGGGCACGGCTGGACGTTCAAAAAAGTCCGCACATGCACTGGAGCAGGATCGTCCCGATATCCTGAGACGCCGGCGCGCCCTGGTTCGACGGCCAGCTCGATCTCGACCCAGCGAAGCTCGTCTTCATCGAGGAGACCGGCCTGTCGACCAAGATGGCGCGTCTGCGCGGGAGAGCACTGTGCGGCGAACGCTGCCGGGCCGGCGTGCCGCAAGGTCATTGGAAGACCACCACCTTCACGGGCGCGCTGCGGCTGACCGGCATGACCGCGCCATTCGTCTACGACGGCGCCATGAACGGCAACGTGTTCCTTGCCTATGTCGAGCAGGTGCTGGTCCCGACATTGTCGCCCGGCGACGTCGTCATCATGGACAACTTGCCCGCCCACAAAGCCGCGGGCGTGCGGGACGCAATTGAGACCGCCGGTGCGAGGCTGATGTTCCTCCCGCCTTACAGTCCCGACTTCAACCCCATCGAGAACGCCTTTGCCAAGCTCAAGGCGCTGTTGCGCGCCAAGGCCGAGCGGACCATCGCCGCCCTGTGGAATACAGTCGGCGCCGTTGTCGACCTTTTCACGCCCGCAGAATGTGCCAACTACTTCAAGGCCGCTGGATATGACCCGGATTAAATCGGACGTGCTCTAGGCCAGAATACACGCAGTCGCAACGCAACCATCGAGGGTCAGAGGAGCCTAACGCTCTCACTCCCTCTAAGGTACCGCCGAGGTCTCATGAACCGTGGTGGTTCCAGGCCGACAACCCAGAGAATCTTTGGCGAAATGCAGTCTCATAGAATGGTTTTGTCGACCTGAGCCCTGCCCGCCGGAAGCGGGATGTTGGTGCGGCCGAAATAGATGCGGCCGTATGTGGGGTGGATGAGGCTCGGCAAACGAGTTACTCGCAAACGTGGGCCGCTACGATCGTAGGCGAGGCGCATCCACTTGCGCGTCCCTCTGCACCAGTTTCCTTGGGTTCCCGCCGTAACCTAGCTCCTCCAGGGGCGCTGTCACATTGTTATTTAGGCAAGGATATTGGGATAGCTGCGGGGCATGAGCAGGACCGCGCCGACCTACAAGAACCACCACTATCCCATCGAGATCATGGCCCGTGCGGTCTGGCCGTATTTCCGGTTCAGTCTGAGCCTGCGCGACGTCGAGGAAATGTTGCTGGAGCGCGGCATCACCGTTTCCTACGAGACGATCCGCCGCTGGTGCCGAAAACATGGCTCCGATTATAATCCTCAGCGGGCACCGCTGAAGAGTGGCAGAACATCAAATATAGAACTCTTTCGATTTTATTGGGGTTTAACAGTATCAACGGTTTAGAGCGGGGGCCCGAGTGACGCTCGGCCACGCAGCCAGCAATTCACACGTGTAGGCTTCCCGAGGCGACTTGAACAGCGAACCGACCTCGCCCCCTTCGACGACTTTGCCGGCTCGCATGACGACAGCGTTTTCGGCGATCAGGCGCACGATCGCCAGATTGTGGCTGATGACAACCAGCGTGATGTTGTCGGACCGCCTGATGTCCTGCAACAGGTTGAGCAGATCGCCCTGCACGGAAACGTCGAGACCAGCGGTGGGTTCATCGGCAATCAGGATCGACGGCTTCATCAGCAGCGCCCGGGCGATGGCCACGCGGCGCGCCTGCCCGCCGCTGATCTCGTGCGGGTATTTTTCTATGACGCTCTGTGGCAGGCCAAGCCGGTTCAGGATGACGCGCAGCCGCTCATGCGTAGCGGCATGCGGTTCCCTCAGCACCGTGCCGACCTCGTTCATCAGCTTGCGGATGCGGCTGCGCGGCGACAGCGAGGCGGCCGGATCCTGGAAGATCGGCTGGATGAAGCTGGCGCGCCGCTTCAGCGCCGCGCGGCCAGGCACCAGCGGGTTGCCGAGGATGCCGATCTCGCCCTGGTCGAGTTTTTGCAGGCCGAGCACGGCGCGCATCAGCGTCGTCTTGCCGGAGCCGGATTCGCCGACAATGCCGAAGCATGTACCTTGCGGAATGGTGAGCGACACACCGTCGAGCGCGGCGGTCTCGCCGAAGCGCAACTGCGCATTGCTGATCGAGATCGCGTCGGTCATAGCGTCGCCAGCCGCAGGCAACGGGCGCTGTGTGCGGCGTCATTACGGACGGGATAATCGCCGGGATTGACGACAGCGCAATCCCCGAACGAGACATCGCAGCGTCCGTTGAAGATGCAGCCGATGGGCCGCCGGCGCGGGTCCGGCAGGTCGCCTGCGATCACCGTGAAGCGGTTTTGCGAGGCATCGGCATGGCGCTCGCGGTCGATCGGCACTTCGCAGTCGAACAGCATGCGCGTATAGGGATGGCCGGGCTGCTGCTGCACCTCTTTCACCGTGCCGCTTTCCAGTTTCTCGCCGGCATACAGCACGGAGATTGCGTCGCAATATTCGGTGACCAGACCGAGGCTGTGGGTGATCAACAGCACCGCGCAACCAATGCGGTCGCGCAAGCCGATGATCTCGCGCATGATCTGCGCCTCGACGGTGACATCGAGCGCCGTGGTCGGCTCGTCGGCGATCAGCAGCGCCGGTTCGGACAAGAGCGCCATGGCGATCACCACGCGCTGGCGCATGCCACCTGAGAGTTCATGCGGATACTGGTTCATGCGCCGCCCGGGGTTGCTGAGCTGGACCTTGGCGAGCGCATCTGCGGCCATCGCAACCCTCGTCTTGCGGTCACTGCCGGGCGCGCGCCGGCGGAGCACTTCGCAAAGCTGCGTGCCGATGGTGAACACCGGATTGAGCGACAGCATCGGATCCTGAAAGATCATCGCCATGCCGCGGCCGCGCAAGGCAGCCGTCGCGTTGCGCTTCGTCAGGTCGAAATTCTTGCCTTCGATCGTCGCCGCGCCCGACGTCACCTTGGCGTTGTTGGCCAACAGGCCCATCAGCGCGAAGGCGACAGTGGATTTGCCGCTGCCGGATTCGCCCACCAGCCCGAGCATCTGGCCCTTCTCAATGTCCAGTGACACGCCACGCAGCGCATGCGCGATGCCCTGCTGCAGGCTGTAGTTTACTGAGAGATTGCGCAGCGAAATCGCCATCAGCGTGCCCTTGTCGACTTGGGATCGATGACGCGCCGCAGCGCTTCGCCGAGCAAGGTCGCGCCGAGCGTGGCGATGGCCAGCACCAGGGCTGCGGCAACCGTCGGCCACCACGACTGGTTGATCGAGATGAAGCCGTCCTTGATCAGCGTGCCCAATGAGGATTTCGGCGGCTGCACGCCAAAGCCGAGGAAGGACAGCGAGGCCTCGAAGGCGATCACCACCGGCAGGTTCATGCTGGCCAGCACGATGATCGGCCCGGCGACATTGGGCAGATAGTGCCTGACCACGATGGTGACGGGATGGACGGCGAGCATCCGCTCGGCCTCGATGAAAGAGAGATCGCGCAGCGTCTGCGCGCGGGCCCGCGCCATGCGGCCGAACTGCGGAATGAACACGACGGTGACCAGCAGCACGAAGGTAGCCGAGCCCTTGCCGTAAAGCGCTATCAACGCGAAGGCGAGGATCAGCGGCGGGAAGGCGTTGACGATATCGAACACCGC
Organism: Mesorhizobium sp. M0166; assembly: GCF_040322255.1. NCBI lineage: Bacteria > Pseudomonadati > Pseudomonadota > Alphaproteobacteria > Hyphomicrobiales > Phyllobacteriaceae > Mesorhizobium > Mesorhizobium sp. M0166. Next base: position 20,856 of record NZ_JAMYTD010000057.1, read on the forward strand.
CGTCACCGCCCGGTCGATCCAACTGCCGACGATGCCGGCGACGATGCCGATCAGCGAACCGATGATCGAGGAGATGACGACGATCATCACCGCAAGAGCTAGCGCATAGCGTGTGCCGACCGAGGTGCGCGCCAACAGATCGCGGCCGAGATTGTCTGTACCCAACAGATGCGCCAGCCCCGGTGCCGCGAAGCGGGCCTTGATGTCGATGGCGTTGGGATCAGGGCTGACCAGCGGCCCGACAAGCGCGAACACCAGGATGAGACAGGTGAAGGCCAGGCCGAGCCGGCCGTCGCGCTCCGAGCAGATGCGTTTGAGTGTCGCGAAAAACCCGCTCATCCCCGCCCCGCCGCGATACGAGGATCGAGCAGCGCGTTGATCATGTCGACCACGAGATTGGCGACGATGTAGAAGGCGACGATGAACACGACGCAGGCCTGCACGACGGGGTAGTTGCGTTGCGCGATCGAGTTGAAGATCAGGCTGCCGATGCCCGGTCGGGCGAAGATGATCTCGACGACGACCGAACTGCCGATCAGGTCGCCGAGCCCGATGCCGAGGATCGACACCACAGGCACCAGCGCGAGTTTCAGTGCGTACAGCCCGACGATGCGGTATTCCGACACGCCATAGGCGCGCAGCGTGCGCACATGCAGTTCGGCCAGCGTGTCGAGCAGTGCGGCGCGCACCAGCCGCGAGATGTAGCCAACCCAGCCCAGCGCCAGCGCCACGCTGGGCAAGATCAGATGCGCCAGCCGGTCCGTGATGTCGCCGGGGTTGCCGGCTCCGGCCACCGGCAGCCAGTGCAGGCCGATGGCGAAGATCAGGAACAGGATGACCGAGACCACCAGCGTTGGCGTGGTGATGAAGGAGATCGATAGCAGCGCCAGGCCGCTGTCGAGCCACGAGCCTGGTTTCAGCGCCGCGATTACGCCGATCGGAATGCCGACTACCAGCGCCAGCGCCAGCGCGCTGAAGGCCAGCGCCAGCGTGTTGGGAACGACATCGAGCACGATGTCGAGGATCGGCCGGTGCGAGACGACATCCTCGCCGAAATTGCCAGTCGCGGCGCGGCTGGCGAACAGCCAGAGCTGCTCGACCATGCTGCGGTCGAGGCCCATGTCATGGGTTATCTGGGCACGCAGCTCCGGCGTCGCTCTCGGGCCGAGCATCACCGAGGTGAAGTCGCCCGGCACCAGCCGCACCATCAGGAACAGAAGCAGCGTGGCGCCGGCGATGGTCAGCACCACCGACGCCAGACGGCTCGCGATGAAGGCGGCGGTCCGTTGCGATCTGGTCATGAACGCTCCGGATCTAGTCCGCCACATCTGGTCAACCACCCCTCCCAGGTCACCGGCTCTGACCTTACGCCTTGTCGAAGAACTCGAATTGCCAGTCCTTGCCGTTGGGCAGGAACATCGGCTTCAGCCAGGCCGCGTCGACGAAGAAGTTGCGGCCGTGCGTGATCCAGATGCAGGAAGCCGATTCATCGAGCAGCTTCTGCATGTTGATATAGATCTTCTCGCGCTTGGCCTTGTCCAGCGTCTCCAGCCCCTCCTGGTGCAGCTTGTCGAACTCGGGACTGTTCCAGCGCTGCCAGTTCCACAGGCCGATCTGGCTGGCGAGGAACCATTGCGTCTGGAAGCTCGGGTCGAACTTGGACGTGTAGGGAATGAGCGTCAGTTCGAGATCCTTGCTGGCATCGTCGGCGCCGAGCGCCCAGTAGGCGCCTGAATCCATCGCGTTGATGGTGAGCGTGATGCCGACTTCAGCGAGGTTGGCCTGGGCGATCTGGGCGACCGCCAGCGACGTCGCGTCGTTGAGGCAGGTGAAGGTGAAGGTCAGCCCGGTCTTGCCGGCCTCGGCGAGCAGCGCCTGCGCCTTGGCGACATCGCGGTTGTAGAGCGGCGCATCGGCCCAGTTACCGAGCAGGCCGGGTGCCAGCAGCGTCTTGGCACGCGACGTAGCGCCGGAATAGGCGCCCTGGATGATCGCATCGACATCGATTGCCCAGCGGATCGCCTGGCGCACCTTGAGATCGGCAAGATCGCCCTTCTCAACATTGATGCCAATCCAAGTGTAGTCGATGCCGGGAATGTCGATCACCTTGGTGTCCGGCAGGCCCTTGGCGGTGTCGAGCTGGTCGGCATCGAACGCGGTGAAGTCGAGTTCCTTCGCCTGATAGGACAGGAAGGCGGTCTTATGCTCGGGGATGATCTTGCCGGTGATCTCCTCGAAATGCGCCTTGTACGGGCCCTTGTAGTCGGGGTTGGCGGCGAGCACGAACTGCTCCTTCGGACGCCAGTCCTTGAGCGTCATCGGGCCGGAGCCGATCAGCGTGGTGGCGATCTTGTCGCCGAGTTCTTCCGACGCTTTCTTCGACAGGATCGCACCCGACGCGTCGCAGAGGCCGATCAGCCAGAGTGCCGCCGAGGGATGCTTGAGGATCAGCTTGCCGGTATATTTGCCGGTGACCTCGACCGACTTCAGCGCTTCCATGTCGTCGGCATAGGCGAGCTTCTTGCCGTTCTTGTCGCCATTGATGAAGCGGTCGAACGAGTATTTCACGTCATCCGACGTCAGCTCGCCATAGCCGCCGGTGAACAACTGGCCCGGGTTGAGCTCGAAGTCGAACTCGGTGTCGGAGATCTGCTTGATTTCCTTGGCGGCGTCATTGGTCCAGCTGGTCTTGCCCGGCTCGAAGCGCACCAGCGTCTGACATACCGACCGGATGATGTTGCTCTCGGTAGTGCCGACGCGATTGCCCGGGTCGAGATTGCCGATGTCGGTATCGAGCGCGATTATCGGGTTAGTTCTGTCAGCCGCCCGGGCAAAGCTGACATAGGGCAGGATCGCCAGTGCCGACGAGCCGGCCAGGAATGTTCTGCGGTCGAGTTTCATGCGCATTTTCTGTTCCCCCTTTTGTTGGTTACATGCAGTCGCGTGGAATGACTTCGTCGTAAGTCCGTTCGGCGAAGATCGTTCCCCGTTCGTAAGCCCTGACCCAGCCGCGGGCATAGAAATTCTCGCGGTCGCAGCTGATGGTGATCTGACAATCGAGCCGCGCGTTCCAATCCGGACGCGTCAATTCCTTGTGGCAGGTCACTTGCGTCACACAGCTCGCCGGGTCGTTGTCGGTGATCCCATAGATTTTGCGGCGCCACGAGGTGATCTCGGTGCCGATGTCCTCGAAGACAAAACGGCCGTCGTCGGACAGTGCCGTCAGTTCGGTGCGCTCGGTCGGCAGGTCGGTCGTCAGCGAGCGCAGCTGGCGCGCCGGCTCATTGACCGTCAATGGGCGGGGCTCAGCCCACAGCGCGTCCTCGAAGGCGACGGGTGCCAGGCCCTCCTCGTTGGCCAGGACCGCGAGATCGAGTCGGCAGCCCTTCGGATCGAAGGTCAGCATGGTGCGCTCCGGCGACGGCCAGGCCATCGGCCAGTAGGACGAAGAAATCGCCACCCGCAGCCTGTGTCCGGCCGGGATGATCTGCGCCACCGGCTTGAAGTCGAGCTCGACATCCTCGAACTGGCCCGGCGTCAACGGCGTCGGAAACTCATGGCTCTGGCGGTGCGCGAGATTGAGCAGCGCAAAGGTGATGAAGGCCGAGGTGCCGTCCGGTGCCACATCGTTCAGCCTGACGCAGAGCTGCGCCTGCGGCCTGTCGGCGGTGACGCGCAGCCTGATTTTCGATATGCCGGCAAGCGGCAGGTCGGCAGCCATTACCGCGCTGTCGAAGCACAGCGAGCCGCCATCGTCGGCACGCTGGTCGCGCGCGCCTTCAGCCGAGATGCGGCCCTGGCCATAGGGGCACCATTCCTGCCCCTGCACGCCCGTGGTGAGCGGCGATGAGATGGTCAGCCCTGCCCCGCCGGCTCCTTGCGTCTCGCCGAGCTTGCCGTCGCCGTTCAGCCAATAGGCCTTGCCGCCGATCTGCTTCGCCGGCCATTGCGGAAAGCCCAGCCAGCGGCCCGGCCTGAAGTCGATATGCGAATGCGGCGTGGCATAGTCCATCAAATAGAAGCGCATGTCCGGATCGCGGTCGGCGCCATTGTCGATGCCCTTCAGCCAGTGATCGTACCAGCGGATGCATTCCTGCAGGTAACCGACGGCAGGGCCGGGGACACCATAGTTCGGTTCCTTGTGGCCCCATGGCCCGCAAAGGCCCTTGGCTGGCGCCGTGAGATCCTCGACCAGGCTGAAGATCGTTTGCGTATAGCCGTCGAGATAGCCGCCGACCGCCAGCACCGCGCATTCGATCGCGGAAAAATCCTCGCAGACTGAGCCCTGCTTCCAGAACGCGTCGCGGCGCTGGTGCTTCAACCATTCGGCGGCATGGTTCTTGTGGTCGTCGAGCCGATTCTTCCACATCTCGCGCCAGCGATCCTCGCCAACGACTGCCGGATCCGGCGGCAGCGCCGAATAGCCGAAAAGCGCCCCGCCCCAGCCGAAATTGTCGTTGATCACCAATCCGCCATTGTAATGCGCATCGCAGGCATAGCGGTCGTCGGTCGAGCAGGAGGTGACGATCGCCTTCAACTGCGGCGGGCGGCGGGCCGCGACCTGCAGGCCGCTGAAGCCACCCCAGCTGTTGCCGATCATGCCGGCCACGCCGGTGCACCATGGTTGCGAACAGAGATGGTCGAGGATCTCGAGCGCATCGTCCTGCTCGCGCTTGACGTATTCGTCGTCGAGCAGGCCGTCCGAATCGCCGGTGCCGGAAATGTCGACGCGGGCACAGGCATAGCCATGGCCGGCAAAGAAAAGATGCATCTCTTCATCGCCGGTGCGCGAGCCGTCACGGCGACGATACGGTATGTACTCGAAGATTAACGGGACGGGATTTTTCTCGGCGTCCTCCGGGAGGAACAGGCGGGCGGCCAGCTTGCGGCCGTCGGCAAGCGGAATCCAGTGGGTTTCGACGGTTCTGACCCCGGAAATGACGACGCTGGGCATTTGAACTCCGACTTGGATTGAATGACGATATGGTATATTGAATAGCTAATTAATATACAAACGAGAAGGCATAGCAATGGCGAAACGGTCAATCAAGGCGATGCGCCGCGACGAGCTTGTGGACGCCGCGATTGCCGTCATTGGCGAGGAAGGCATGTCCGGCGCCACGATGGCGGTCATCGCACGGCGCGCCGGAATGTCGGCCGGTTTGGTCAACCATTATTTCGACAGCAAGGAAGAGCTGATGGCGCTGGCCATGCGCAACCTGTCGAACCTGTTTCGCCAGGACATCATGAAGTTGGCGCCGACCAATCCGACGCCGGCGCAACGGCTGAAGGCGATCGTCGACGGCTCGTTCGCACCGCAGCACCTCGGCATGCCCAAGCGCGCCGTGACCTGGATGCAGTTCATGATCGCCGCGCAGACCGAGCCACGCATCAAGCATCTCTACCACCTGACCGGCGCGCGCTTCGTCTCCAACATCCGCTACGCCGTCAAGCAGCTGGTTCCGACCGATCAGGTCGACGACACCGTCGACGGCATCGCCGCGCTGATCGACGGCTTCTTTTGGCAGAGCGTGGGCGAGTATGAGGAAGAGGATTTGGAGCGGGCACACCGGATCTGCTGGCGCTACATCTGCCTGCTGATCCCCGGCATCGACGCATAGGACGCGCCTAGACGGAGCGCGGCACCAGGCGGCCCCCTTATCGAGCCGACGGCCGTCATGGGGGGATGTTCTTTGGATCCAAGTCAAGACGATGCTCCTACATCTCGGGCGGCAGAGCAGGTTCGCCCCGCTAATCTCGACTAATCTGCTAGTGCAGTCGTCGCTGCGTGCTCCTGCCGTCACCATGCCGCAAGCCTCTGATCGACCGCCTCCGCTGCCTCTGCGAGCACGCGGTAGTTGGCCACATCTGGGTTGTCGAACCGTTCAATCGCGAGCGGACGTAACGCAGCACGTCCGTCTTCGCTTTCATGAGCCCGCAACAGCGCCTGCCGCAGAGTTGACACCATATCGGCGGGCGCAGTTCTGGACGAAACGAGCGTCGGACACGGCAGTGACCTGGTCGTCGCGACGATGCGCAATCCCACCACTGCATCCGGTTCGTGCATTGACAGCAACTCATAGGCGTAGGCGTCCATAGCCCCGACTTCAATGCGCCCGTCGCGAAGCGCCGCAACGACGCCCGATGGATTAAGGAGAGGCCCAACGGTGCGCAGTGCGGGTGCTCTTTCGGGCAAAAAACCAGAAAGGAAGTCGCGCGGCGCATTATAGCCAGATTGGGAATCTCGGACTGTCCAACCCCAAATCGCCGTCGGTAGGTCCGCAGCCGTCCGCACCGGCCCGTCCTTGGACACGACTATATGGCTTGCATAGCAGGGTCGGCCTCCGGCCCATGAAGCATGGGCTACGGGCGCCGCCAGCACGGTCGGACGCTCTTTCTCCGCCAGGAGGGAAAGGGGATAGCCGCACATGAAGACGGCTCCCATGTCTGGCCTTGCCCATAGTTCGGACAAGGGCGCAGGCGCGGGATGGGATATGATCTTGAGCTCCACGCCCGCCTGTCCGCTTAGCCAGATGAACAGATCGTCCCAGCAGGCGCGAGCGGCCGGTGTAACATTGTACATTCGCGAACAGGCGATGAGGTTGGCAACGCTCATGACAGCTCAGGCAAAACGGAGTTTCTGGCCGATGTTCATGCGGTTGGCCTTTTCGACCATGGTGGCGCCGAGGGCGACGTCTGTGCTGCTAAGCCCGCGATGCCAGAAGAGAATCGTTTCATCGTCACTTTCGCGACCGGACTTGGCGCCACAGACAATCTGGCCCATTTCGGCGTGCAGTGTCTCCAAGGTGACCTTGCCCTCGTCGACATGGCGGCGGAGTGCCCCAAATGGACGTCCTGGCTGGCACTGGCCCCAGTCGTCAACAACCACCTTGTCCATGATATCGGTGATGTCGAATTCCAGCGCACTCATCGTCCCGTATGGAACCACGAAAACCCCTTTCTTCACCCACTTGGTTTTGAACAGTGGCGTGGGCTCCGGCAAACGGCTGGCCTCAACCATAATGTCAGCGCCCTTCAGGCAGTCCTCCCAATTTTCTGTGACGACGATCTTCTTGCCAAGGTCTCGCGTCAGCCGCGCCGCAAAGCCCTCGCGGCTTTCAGGCCGGCGGGAATGGACGCGAATTTCGTCGAAATCGAAGAGATGATCGAGCAGGCGGACATTCCAATAGGAAGTTCCGCGCGCACCGACGTGGCCGAGCACCTTGCTGTCCTTACGTGCGAGATGTTTTGCGCCGATCGCGGTTACCGCGCCAGTCCGCATGTCGGTGATTGCCGTCGCATCTATGACGGCTCTGGGCACGCCAGTGCGCGGATCGAACAAGTTTAGCACGGCCAGCTCGGAAGGAAGACCGACCTTATAGTTGTCGACGAAATCGCCAACCACCTTCACACCAGCAAAGTCGAGCGGTTTCACGTAGCCACGCAGCACATTGAAATGGCCCTTGTCAGAACTTTCCGGGACAAGATGGACACGAGGCTCGATAACGGTCTCGCCGCGACCCTGTGCATCCAGGGCCTTTGAAACCGCATCAAGAATCTCCTCGTTCGTCAGCCCCAGCGCCTTTACGTCAAGCGCGTTCAGATAGTCGATCCAGATTTCCCGCATTCCTGTCCCTCCAATTTTCAACTCGATTGGATCTATGCGGGCTTCCCCGGGAGGAGACCAGGAAGCCGGTTCAACGAGGTTTGTCGCGCGGTTTGACCCGATGCCGGTGGGGCTGAATTCTCGATCGCTTTCGCAAGGCGCATAAAGTCGGGTCCAAGCGCGCGATCCTCGCCGACTGGCTCGACAAGGCTCCGAACGATGCGATAGGCGTCGCCAGTTCCTGTGCCGAGTTGGTCCGCCACGCCTCTGAGGTCTGTTGCCTGTGCCGAGGTCACGAGCTCGATAGCTACGAGATATCGCAGCCGTTCGACGATTGCCCCGGTCTTAGCAAGAACACGCGGGGCCATCGAAGCCTGATCCTCGAGGCCGTCGGCCACCGGAATAGGCGTAAGCGAGACAGGCAGGGCGAGATGGCGGATTTCCGCTTCCAAGGCGGAAACCGTTTTTTGCACGGTTGCGAACCCAGCGCGATTCTGACCCGTCGTGGTCAGGAAACGAGGGAGATCTGAGATGCCTGGCGACATGATCTTCATCGTCCGGTAGGCCGTCGCGGCGGCGCAATGCGCCAGCGCCTGCCCTAGTCTCTCCCAAGCCAGGACGAAGGCCGTCAGGTCAAAGTTAGCATGCGACAGGATCAGGCCTTCCGACGCCAGCACCACCGGGTTGTCACCCGAACTGGTAAGCTCGATTAGGGTAGCCTCCCGGGCTTCCGCGATGGCGTGCGACAGCGCACCCCACACTTGCGGCACGCAGCGATAGCTCAACGGATCCTGCAGTCGGCGCGCAGCGCCTTCTGCAAAAAGCAAGCTGCCTGAAAGGATGTCGCGCAACCGCGCCGCCACCGCACGCTGGCCAAAAGCGGGGCGTGCGGCGAGGGCCCGATCATCAAACGCAGTAATATTGACGCGAAAGGCCTCGAAGTTCAGTGCAACAGCCAAAAGCGACCAGTCGAACAGTCGTTCGATGTCATGGACCAGCAGGCAGGCTTGCGAAACCGATAAGCTGTTGGCGCCGATGAGCGCGTGACCATCCTTCGGTCCCAGATCCAGCGGCGTGAGTCCCGCCTTTTCCAATGCAGCTTGTGCCGGCATCACCTCGCCGTCGAGTTCCGCCTCGCCGTGACCGAGGAGGGCACACCCCATATGTGCCAGTGGCGCTAGGTCGGCGGCACCGATTGAGCCAAGCGACGGCACGACCGGATGAAATCCGGCATTCAACGCTGCAACCAATGCTTTAAAAATGCTTAGCGAAACACCCGCGCCGCCTGCGGCCATGCCGGCAACCCTGACCGCGATCATCGCCCTGACCGCTTCGCGAGAGAGAGCACACCCTACGCCCACCGCGCGTGCCTGCGGAACCCGGATCTGGAAGGCGACGAGATCATCGGCCTTTAGGCGCGTTTCCACGCCGGCACCGAGGCCGGTTGTCAGGCCATAGGCAGGCAAGTTGAGCTCCGCATACCGATCGACAACTGCGCGTGCAGCAACAATGCGCTGCTCAACCGCGGGAGAAATTTCGATGCGTGCGCCCTCGCGAGCTATGGCGACGATATCCTCGATCGACGCAGGGGGCGTCTTCAACACGATGGTTGCGGGATGGTTGCTCATGCTCTTTTTTCTCAGTAGGTCACATTTTTCAGTAGGTCACAGGCATTGCCCGTTTTTCAGAGGAGCGGACTTCCAGACGATACTTCTGTCCCGGATAAGACAGCGGGTCACCACGGTCTTGCATGACCACGTGCGGCCGGAAGACGCGCACACAGGGTTGGTCAGCCCTGGCCCAAAAGCCTGCGCGCGGTCGCGTCCCGTTTGACCGCTTTCGACAAAGTGTTCGAACGCCTTGATGTACGCCACCGCTTGGAAGTCATTGGCGAGATAGTTCGGTGCGATGATAGGGTTGACGTATCGTTCTTCGACCTGACCGCCACTCTTCGGCTCGATGCAGCGGAGGCGAATGGCAAGATGGCAGCATCCTTCGAAACAGGACGCGGCAACGGCCATCCCATCCCGCAGCCGGTCTGCTGCTTCGCGGGCGGTTCTGATAACATGAGTTCCTCTGGGGTCTTCGTATTTGTATAGACAAACATAGGTTCCAGCCTTTGAAAAGGCCCTATGACGTTGCAGGCTGGTGTATATATTTTGGGATATCCCAAGCTTCGAAAACTTAGATACTGTAGGTAGGCGGTCGACTCCATAGCATTGAATGCGAAGGCAAAATCAATGGCTTGGGCCCATCGCTGTTTCTCTAAGAAACCGAGCGAATGCAGTGTTCGCGATGGCAGGCGGGGGGCAACATTGGACGCCGATTCCCCGGCTTATGGGGTCAATTTGCACACGACCCACACCGTACTGCCAGGCAAGTGCACTGCTCATTTACTTATAGCGTCGAGCATTCCGACTGAATCGAAAAGGTTGCCGTCGTGTAGCGACGACATGCTGTCAGAAAGTCTAGATTTGAAAATCACATGGGGGAAGTTGTTTGTCTACAGAGCGATACAGCGGCTTGGGACTCCCACAGTCATTGCTCATTCTTGATTGCTGAAACGGATGACGGATATGGTTGCCGGAGAACCGAATGACGTGCGATTGAAGTATGCCGCCGGCCAATGGATTGTCCAAGTCGTCGAAAATGGCAAAGTAACTCGGCATTTATTCAACGCTCAAGCTGTAGCCGAGAGCTACGCCGAGTTCCAGCGAATTAGGCTCGGGCTGCCTGGAAAGCCACCAATTAGGGAGGAGAACCCGGTGGATGAGCGCCATAAGCGCGAAATGCCAGACTTCATCATCAACGATGTTCTTGACCTCACCGAGTACTCTGATCGCGGGATTGTCACTACCCTAGTTGATAAACACGGAGTTCGCCTTCGTCTCCACCTCACAGTGGTGACCTCCGCATTGCTTTGCGAGCGAATTGCAAGCGCGCTGGAGCGCCGTTACGGTGAATAGCAACCTAAGGCCAGACTGCTTGCGTGGATCGACAATATCCGTGATCACGCTATGCGCCGCCTTCTCAACTATTCTTGGCCTACGGCGGACCCTGATTCCGCCGAGCCGGCGCTATCAAGTACCCAAAGGGGTAAATCGTCAAGTCGCCGACGTCGGCTCGCCGTACCCTAAGCCTACAAGCATGGTCAGAACCTCACGAGTGATTGAGCGGCTGCTCTCGTTTTTTCGACAAACGAGCCATAGCGGTAGACTGTGATCAGGGGAGAGTGGGATTTGAGAAAGATCGTCGCGAATGCTGGTGACTGATTCCGAAGGCAGGACGGATACTGCTCCATGGCTCAGCACGAGGTTGAGGATAACAGGCATCGAATCCACCTCTATAATTCTCAATTTATCGACCTCAGCTTCAGTAAGTATCTCGGCTAGCAGTCGGTTGATAATTTGACGCAGTCCGCTCCTGGCACTTGGGACAGCAATGGGAGTCCTTTGGAATATCTTGGCGAGACTATCTTTGCACTGCTGTGACCCGACAATGGTGGAGTGCCCAACCAACGATAGTGGAGACATGGCTATGAGGTAACCATCAAAGTCTTTCGGGACGTTTACGGTGTTTAGAAGCACAGCATTGAAGGCCCCGCTCTTAAGACCTGCAATTAACTCGTCCGTCGTCTTACTAGCTACGAAAAGTGGCGCGCGGGGCTTATCGTCCATCCATCTAGCGAGAAGCGAAGCGAGCAGTGTGGCAACGAAACTTTCATGACCCAAGGGAATGATTGAGCCGAGTCTAATGGTTGCAGCACTCCGACGAAACCGTCCGGCCGCAGCACGGGAGAGGTCGTTCCAAACGGTTTCGATAGCGCCAACTGACTTAGCGAACCGCTTTCCTGCTTCCGTTGTTCTTGAGCCGTCCACATTTCGATTGAGCAAACGGCAGCCGAGGGCAGATTCCATATGCGCAATCTGACGGGCGAGCTGAGGTTGTCCAAGCCCGAGGTTCTGGGCCGCTCGGCGAATGCTGCCTGTTTCCGCAACATGCGCAAAGCGGGTAAGGGATTTTAAGCTCAGAGAGACATCGAACGCACTGCGGTTACCAACCGCGATTGCATCTTGTATGTGGTCAGCAAGCAGTTTGATCAAAGGAGATATTCTCTCCGCTTCAAGCGTTAGGACAACACTTGTCCCAACCTTTTGTATGAGTGAAACAGAGATCTCTGTTTCTAATCGGTCGATGGCTGCAGCAATGCTCGACGCCGGCTTCCCCAAAATCCGCGCGGTACCCCGAATGCTACGTTCGCTCATTACCTTGTACGCGATTATTAGGGTTGATGTGTCCATTTCCCAAAACCACTACTGCCCAAGACACCGAGAATGGCGACGTGTGTTAGAGCCTGAATCAAAAAGAGTGTTTTGATATCAACTTCTTGCGAGCCTGCGGGTGAGCAGGCGAATGTGAGCGACGTATATCC
>NZ_JAMYTD010000058.1:0-30185 GCF_040322255.1 Mesorhizobium sp. M0166
TGAGCAGGACGATCCACGACTACAACCGGATCCAGGCCAGCCAGGGCTGACTCATCCCTGCGGCGAAATCTCGCGAGAGGTCGGCGGGACAGCACCCCCCTCTGTCCTGCCGGACATCTCCCCCGCAAGGGGGGAGATCGGATGTCATCTCGGCTTTCGCCAATCACCAAGGTCGAAAAGGAGATGCCGTCGATGGAACTGCCGATCTCCCCCCTTGCGGGGGAGATGTCCGGCAGGACAGAGGGGGGTGTGAAGGATTGCCGACGCAGATTTTTTTCTTCCCCATCAAGCTTGTTGCCTAGCAGCCCCTACGCGGCCGCCTTCCACCCATCCCTGATGTGCTTATATCCCTCCCGATAAACCGCTTCCGGGCCTTCGGAAAAGTCGCGCCACACCTTGGTGGCCGCGGCCAGATCCTTCAGCGAGCGGCCGAACGCCTCGATCGTCAGCCAATCGTCATAGCCGCTCTTGCGGATGGCGGAGAACGTCTCCTTCCAGGGGACGTGGCCGCGGCCCGGCACGCCGCGATCGTTCTCCGAAATATGGATATGGACGATGTTCTTGCGGTTGCGCGTATAGGCGCCGATCGGGTCGGCCTCTTCGATGTTGGCGTGGAAGGTGTCGTACATCGCCTTGATGTGCGGCCGGTCGATCGCGTCGATATGCTCCGACAAATCGTCCATCGTGTTGAGCAGATAGCATTCGAAGCGGTTGAGCGCTTCCAGCCCGATGGTGACACCCTTGTTGCCGGCATGGTCGCCAACGGCGCGTTGCGAGGCGATCGAACGTTTTTTTTCGGCCGCCGTCGGCCCGCTGCCGGAGAAGCCCCCGAGTGTCGAATGCAATGGGCCGCTCAACGTGTTCGCGCCAAGCGCCTGAGCGCAGTCGATCGCCGATTTCATGTAGTCGATACCGACCTTGCGCGTCGAGGCGTCGGCCGAGATCAAATTCATCGCCGGATCGCCCATGGCAGAAACGGCGGTGCGTTCCAGGCCGATACGATCGAGCAGCTCGCCGAGTTTCCTGTAGTCGTCCGGCGTGCCGGAGAAGACCGGTATTTCGACGCCGTCGAAGCCGGTCGCCTTGATGTCCCTCAACAACGGCTCGTGTTTTTTCGAGACACTGGTCGTCCACAACAACATGCACATGCCGATTTTCATCGACGCCCCTCCCCTTTGACGGCCGGGCTTGCTCCTCCGGCGACTTCGCCACAAGCCCCCTCATCCGGCCGCTTCGCGGCCACTTTCTCCCCGCTGGGGAGAAGAGGCGGACGCCAACGCTGGCGATCTCCTCTCCCCTCGGGTAGAGGTCCGAATGCCCCGAATTGCCCTGCGGCTGGCAGTCCGGGTGAGGGGGACTTCACGTTAACCGGACGCAGCGACTAAAGTTTCGTCCACGCTCCATTCTTCTTCGACGACTTCACGCAGGCCTCGATGAAGGCCATGCCCTCGACGCCGTCCTGCACGGTCGGGAAGACGACATCCTTGGTCGGCCTGCCACCCTTCCGGCGCGCCGCACGAATGGCGCGGGCGGCTTCCTGATAGATGTTGGCGAAACCTTCGAGATAGCCTTCCGGATGCCCTGGCGGAACGCGGCTGACGCGCCCGGCGACGGGAAGCGCGCCAGCGCCGTTTCGGGTAATCAACTGCTTCGGCTGGCCGAACGGCGTGTACCAGAGATAGTTCGGATCCGCCTGCACCCATTCGAGCCCGCCCTTCGAGCCGTAGACGCGCAATTTCAGCCCGTTCTCGTGGCCGGGTGCCACCTGGCTTGCCCAGATCATGCCCTTGGCGGGGTGCGATCCGCCGACCGGCTTGAAGCGCAACAGCACATTGATGTTGTCGTCGAGCAGCCTCCCCGGCACGAAGGCGTCGAGATCGGCCGACAGCGAATCGAGCTCCAGCCCGGAGACGAAACGGGCAAGGTTGTAGGCGTGCGTGCCAATGTCGCCCAGCGCACCGCCCGCACCCGCCTGCTTGGGGTCTGAGCGCCACGCAGCCTGCTTCTGGCCGGTGGCGGCCAAGTCTTCGGTCAGCCAGTCCTGCGGATATTCCGACTGCACGATGCGGATATCGCCGAGCTGCCCCTTGGCCACCATCTCGCGTGCCTGCCGCACCATCGGATAGGCGGTGTAGTTATGCGTCAGCACGAACACCTTGCCGGTCTTTTCGACCAGCGCCGCCAGCTTCTTTGCCTCGGCCAGCGTCGTCGCCAGCGGCTTGTCGCAGATGACGTGGATGCCGGCCTCGAGAAAAGCCTTGGCGGCCGGCACGTGCACATTGTTCGGCGTGACGATGGCCACCACCTCGATGCCGTCCGGCCGCTTGGCCTCTGCCTTGGCCATCTCGGCATAGGAGCCGTAGCTGCGTGCCGGATCGAGCCCAAGCTCGGCCGCCGAGGCCTTGGCACGCTCCGGATTCGACGACAAGGCGCCGGCGACTAGCACGAACTCGTTATCCATGCGCGCCGCGATGCGGTGCACCGCGCCGATAAAGGCACCTTGTCCGCCGCCAACCATGCCGTAGCGGATCGGACCGCCTCCCGTTTCCGTCTTCGATGCGCCAACCATGATTTTCTCCCTCGTTATCTGAGATACCCCTCCCCCTTGAGGGAGGGTGGCCCGCAGGGCCGGGTGGGGTCGTTTCATTCCGAGCGCTACGCCCAGCGACCCCACCCCGATCCGCTGCGCGGATCGACCCTCCCCTCGGGGGGAGGGATATCTGTGCTAGATCCCCATCATACCGCGCAGCACCTTTTTATCGGTCGTGCCGCCGGCGAAATCGTCGAATGCTTTTTCCGTCACCCTGATGATGTGGTGCTGGATGAAGGGGGCGCCTTCGGCAGCACCATCCTCCGGGTGCTTGAGGCAGCATTCCCATTCCAGCACCGCCCATGAATCGTAATTGTATTGGGTGAGCTTGGAGAAGATGCCGCCGAAATCCACCTGCCCGTCGCCGAGCGAGCGGAAACGCCCGGCACGGTTGGTCCAGCTCTGGTAGCCGGAATAGACGCCTTGCCGCCCGGTCGGATTGAATTCGGCATCCTTGACGTGGAACGCCTTGATCCGCTCGTGGTAGATGTCGATGAATTCGAGATAATCGAGCTGCTGCAGCAGGAAATGCGACGGGTCGTAGTTGATGTTGCAGCGCTTGTGGCCGCCGACCGCCTCGAGGAACATCTCGAACGTCGCGCCGTCGAACACGTCCTCGCCCGGATGGATTTCGTAGCCGACATCGACGCCGTTCTCGTCATAGACGTCGAGGATCGGCTTCCAGCGCTTGCCGAGTTCGGCAAATGCTTCCTCGATCAATCCCGCCGGCCGCTGCGGCCAGGGGTAGAGGTATGGGAAGGCCAGCGCGCCGCAAAACGACACCGACGCCCTGAGCCCGAGATTCTTCGACGCCTTGGCGGCGAACTTCATCTGTTCGACCGCCCATTGTTGCCTGGCTTTTGGATTGTTGTGCACCGCAGCCGGCGCAAAGCCGTCGAACTGCGCGTCATACGCGGGATGCACCGCCACCAGTTGCCCCTGCAGATGCGTCGACAGTTCGGTGATTTCGACGCCGGCATCGGCGCAGATGCCCTTCACCTCGTCGCAATAGGCCTTGGAGGAGGCTGCCTTCTCGAGATCGAACAGTCGAGCGTCCCATGTCGGGATCTGCACGCCCTTGTAGCCCAGACCAGCCGCCCATTTGGTGATCGAGGCCAGCGAATTGAACGGCGCGGCGTCGCCCGCAAATTGCGCCAGGAACAGACCAGGCCCCTTCATCGTCGTCGGCATCGGCATCTCCCTATGTTTCACGACCAAGCATAGCGCCGATTGAAAACAGGGCCAGCGTCTTTGGTCTCTTTGCACAGCGCGCTCAGCGCCGCTATTCTGGTATTACCAAATGCCGAAATCTGGTCAAGCCATTTGACGCGCTGCCGCAGTCCTGCAACCATGCCGAGTTGGGCCACATGTTTAAGCATAATCAATGGTCTAGCTAGGAACAAACGCTTTGTGGCAGCACTTCTTGCCGTCCAGATGAAATTACTGTAGACCTCCCATCAGGCCCAATTGGTCGAACCAGTTCGACAAAAATGCTGGGACGCCTTGGGGAGGAATCATGCGGCACGCTTCGGCAGAGTGCGCCGCAGGCGAACTGGTACAGGCGATTCTGGGAAGGATAGACCATGCATCTTTCGACGCACAATTGGATGCGGGCGGAGCCGCTGGAAACGACGCTCAAGCGCATCAAGAAATTCGGCTACGAGTCGATCGAGATCTCCGGCGAACCCGAACAGTACAAGCCCAAGGAGACGCGCGCACTGTTGAACGAGTACGGCATTCGCTGCTGGGGAGCGGTGACGCTGATGCTGGGCGAGCGCAATCTCGCCGCCAAGGATCAGGGCCAGCGTGAGCGCTCGGTGCAATATGTCAAGGACGTGCTGACCATGGTCAGCGAGCTCGACGGCGAGATCATCACGCTGGTTCCGGCCACCGTCGGCAAGGTCGTGCCCGACGGCACCGAGGAAGAGGAATGGAAATGGGTGGTCGACGCCACTCGGGAATGCTTCACCCACGCCAAGAAGGTCGGCGTCAAGATCGCGGTCGAGCCGCTCAACCGCTTCGAGACTTATCTGTTCAACCGCGGCGCCCAGGCACTGGCGCTGGCCGATGCGGTCAGCCCCGAATGCGGCGTCTGCCTCGACGCCTACCACATCCACATGGAAGAATTTAACGTCTACGATGCCATCCGGCAGGTCGGCAAGCGCCTGTACGACTTCCATGTCGCCGACAACAACCGCTTCGCCGCCGGCCTCGGGCAGATCGACTGGCCGAAGATCGTCGGCACGCTGAAGGAGATCGGCTATGACGGCGCGCTGACCAATGAATTCGTCGCCCCCGTCGACCGCACGCCGGCTGCCCCCTATCCCGACATGGTCGAACGCAACCCCGTCGACATCTCGCCGGAGCAGCTGAAATTCATTCAGGACCACGGCTCCAGCGTGCTCACGGAAAAATTCTACACCGACCAGATGCGCATCAATGCGGAAACGCTGCTGCCGCTGATCAAGTAGCCGAGCCGTTTGGAAAAAGCCCTTCCGCCTCACCGCGGCCGGGCCGAGGATGAACATGCGCATCAAGACGGTCCAAGCCTGGTGGGTTCGCATACCGATCGAAGTCGCGAAGCAGCATCGCAGTGACTTCGGTCAGGTGGCGACATTCGACGCCGCCATCCTGCGCATCGAAACCGACGACGGTCTGGTCGGCTGGGGCGAAGGCAAGAATGCTGCCGGCAGCGCCGGCAGCTACGGCGCTCTCGTCCATTTGCTGAACTACGAGGTCGGCCCGCAGCTGGTCGGCCGCGACCCGGCCGACATCGGCGTCATCTGGGAGATGCTCTATAATGGCACGCGCCACGACAGCGCCGCTCGCGCCGGCCATGCCATGCCGCAATTGGCACGACGGGGCATGAGCATCGCCGCCATCAGCGCCGTCGACATCGCATTGTGGGACATTCTTGGCAAATCGCTCGGCGTTCCGGTCTGGCGGCTGCTCGGCGGCCGCAAGCTGGACCGCATGCCGGCCTATGCTTCCGGGGGCTGGGCCACTGCGGAAGCCATCGGCGACCAGCTGCAGTCCTACATCGCCAAGGGCGGCTTCAAGGCGCTGAAGATGCGCGTCGGCGCCATGGACGGCGCCCCACATATCTCGGCGGCTCGCGTCCGCGCCGCAAGACAGGCGCTCGGTCCCGATATCGACCTGATGGTCGACGCGCACGGCACCTACACGGTGGCCGAAGCCAAGCGCTTCATCCATCTCGCCGGCGACCTCGATCTCGCCTGGTTCGAGGAGCCGGTGATCGCCGACGACAAGCCCGGCATGGCCGAGGTACGTGCCTGCGGCTCGATCCCGATCGCCACCGGCGAAAGCGAGGCGACGCGCTATGCCTTCCGCGACCTCGCCGTACTCAAATCCGCCGATATCTTCCAGCCGGATCCGGCCTTTTGCGGTGGCATCAGCGAGGCGATGAAGATCGGCACCATCGCCAGCGCCTTCAATCTGCGCTTTGCGCCGCATCTTTGGGCCGGCGCGCCCTGTTTCTTTGCCGGGCTGCATGTCTGCGCTGCTTCGCCGGCGAGCTTCACCGTCGAATATTCGCTCGGCGCCAACCCGATGATCCACGATCTGATCGAAGAGACTGTCGAAGCAAAGGACGGTATGGTAGCGATCCCTGATAGACCCGGGCTGGGATTCACCATTTCGGAGCGGTTCCTGGAGGCGCACGCGCAACACGGCTGACATGAAAGAAAAGAACCTTCTCGCGGAACTCGCCGCCTATCTGTTCTCCCATTCGGACAAGGAGACGGGCCGCACGCCGTCGGAGCGCGAACTGGCAGAGCATTTCAGCGTCAGCCGCGGCCAGATCCGCGAGGCGCTGGCCATTCTCGAGGCCATGCGCATCGTCGAGCGACGGGCGAAATCCGGCATCTACATCGATACGAAGCAGGCGAGCGTCGAGGCGATGGCGCTGTTCGCCCGCGCGGGCCTGCCGCTCGATCCCGTCCAGATCTACGAGACGGTCGAGTTGCGCAAGATCCACGAGATCAAGGCCGCCGAACTTGCCTGTTCACGCGCCACCGAGGAGAATTTCGAGCGGCTGCGCGAGATCCTGAAGGCCTCTGAGGATCGCATCGCCGCCGGTGAAGGGCTTGCCCGGGAAGACCGCGAGTTCCACCTCGAGATCGTGCGGGCGACCAAAAACAGCGTCTTCCACAATATCTGCAGCGTCTACTACATGATGGGTGAGCTGCGCCTGCCGATCTATTTCAACGATCCCGAACGCAGCGTGCGCTCCCATGCCGAGCATATCCAGATCTACGAGGCGCTGCTGCGCCGCGATGGCAATCTCGCCCAGGCGCTGATGAGCGCCCACCTGCAAGGCGCGGAAAGCTACTGGAAAGGGCTGATCGAGGGGCGTGGGGCTGAACCGGAAAGCCCAGCGCTCGAAAAGGCCTGAAATGCCCAAGATCCTGTCAACACACCGACTGCACTCTCGTGCCGCTTCCATGCTGACGGGGGCCGGCGAACTCGTCGTTGCTTCCGCCCTCGATGCGGCCACGCTTGCCGCCGAGGCAAGGGACGCCGATGTCATCATCGTCCGCGCTCCCTTGCCTGCGGCGCTTTTCGAAGGCGCGAAGAAGCTCAGGGCCGCGATCCGCCACGGCGCCGGGCTCGACATGGTACCGATGGAAGCGGCCAATGCGGCCGGCGTGCTGGTGGCGAACGTACCGGGGGTGAACGCGCGATCCGTCGCCGAATATGTGATGTTCGCGGCGCTGGCGCTGCTTAGGCGCTTTCGTGTGTTGGACCGCGACTTGCGTGCGAAGGGCTGGCTGGCGGGCCGCGAGCACACGGTGGTGGCCAGCGAGCTAGCGGGCAAGACGATCGGCATTGTCGGCCTCGGCGCGATCGGTCAGGCTGTTGGCCACATCGCCGCCCATGGGTTCGATCTGAATGTGGTGGCGACGACGCGCAGCATGCGGCCGGCGCCGGACAGGGTCGGCTTCCTGTCGATCGATGCACTCATCGAGCAGAGCGACGTCATCGTTCTGTGCTGCCCGCTGACGCCCGAAACACGGGGGCTGATCAGCCGCGAGCGCATTGACCGGATGAAGCCGGATGCGCTGCTGATCAATGTTTCGCGCGGGCCGGTGATCGATGACGACGCGCTGATCGAGGCCTTGCAGAAGGGCCGCATCGGCGGCGCTGCGCTCGATGTTTTTGCAACACAACCGCTGCCGCCCAACCATCCTTATTTCGGCTTCGACAACATCATCGTCACCCCGCACATGGCCGGGATCACCGAGCAGTCGATGATGCGCATGGGCGTCGGCGCGGCTGGCGAAGCCTTGCTGGTGCTGGCTAACAGATTACCGGTCAATCTACGCAACCCCGAAGTGGTCGAGCACTACCGGCGGCGGTTCCCTGTCGATCTCTGAGAGCGCCTCAATTTTCCCGAACTCGCCGGCGATGGTGCCGGCCATGGTAAACGTCACAAAATTCCTGCTGACAGCCGGCTTCTGCATGGCGACGGCGCATGCCTTTGCCAACGGACAGGGCAGCTACGTGTTCTGCGACAACGGCATACGGTGCGTGGCGGCACCCTGTCCATCGAACAGCGCACTCGACCTCGCTACTGGTAAGCTCATCAAAGGCGTTTCAATCGACATCGATCGCCTGCCGCAGCAAGACAAGGCCCTCGACCTTTCGGACAAGCTCTATGCCGGCAAGGTCGTTGTTGTCGGATCGATCGAGAACCGCACCCGGACCTTCAACGGCAAGCGGTACACCCTGCCTTGGCTGGTTGCCACCAGCATCGAACGCGCCGCCAAGGACAGCGAACGCGGCCACTGCTCGTCGCGTTGACACGCGCTATCGGATCAATTTGCAAGCAGCGCCTCGATCCCTGTTGCGATGCGCAGCAGGTGGTGGTCATGGCCATTGCGCGCCGCCAGCATCAGCCCGGCCGGGCGCGTCATTCCCGGCATCGGCAGCGAGATGGCTGACAGATCGAACTGGTTGGCGACCTGCGTGTTGCGCAGCAGAAGGCCTTCCGTCCTGTTCCACAGAGCCTCGTCGTCGGTCATAGAGACGATCGTCGGCGCCGTCACCGGCGTGGTCGGCAGGGCCAGCACGTCGACCGACGCCAGTCGGTCATCCATTGCGGCGGCCAGCGCCGTGCGGCAGCGCATTGCCCTGATATAGACCGTGGCCGGAATGGCGGCGGCGCGCGACAATGGTCCGCTTACCCGCGGGTCGACCGGCGTCGCCGCTCCGGTCGCCAGCCAGTCGGCATGGATCTCCGCCCCTTCCATCGCCGCGATCGAGGCGCGCTTGGTTGCCGCGCGCAGATCCGCAAGCAGGTCGTCGATCGACAGCTCCACAAGCCGTGCGCCGCTAAGCTCCATCTTACGCAGACACCGGTCGAACGTCGTCGCGACCTCTTCCTGCGTATCATCGAACAGCACGCCGCGCGCAATACCGACGCGCAGGCCGTCCAGCGGCAGCGGCAACAGTGCCGCCAGGTTTTCGCCCGACATCACTGCATCGGCCGCCGCACATTCGGCGACGGTGCGGGCCAGCGGACCGATCGAGTCCAGCGTGGCCGACAGCGGAAACGCACCCGCAAGCGGCACGCGCCGTGCGGTCGGCTTGAAACCGACGACGCCATTCAGCGATGCCGGAATGCGCACCGAACCACCGGTATCGGAACCGATGGAGATTTGGCTGGTGCCTTCGCCCACCGAAACGCCGGCGCCTGAGGAGGAGCCGCCCGGAATACGGCTGGCATCACTTGCATTGCCGGGCGTACCGTAATGTGGATTGACGCCGATCGCAGTGAAGGCGAACTCGGTCATGTTGGTCTTGCCGAGGATGATCGCACCGGCCTGGCGCAGCCGTCGCACGACAATGGCATCCCGCAGCGCCGGCGCTGCGTTGACGAGCAGCAGCGAGCCCGCCGTGGTCGGCTCGCCGGCGACATCGAACAGATCCTTGATCGAGACGATCGCCCCATCGAGCGCCCCGAGCGTGACGCCGGCTTTTCGCCGCGCATCGGCGGCGTCGGCCGCCGCCCGTGCGGCTTCCGGGTAGAGCTTTACGAAAACGCTTTCATCGTCGACGCGAGCGGCAAGACGCGAAAGAATTGCTTCGAGGTGATCGCGGGCTGATTGCATTTTTCGGTGTCGGACTCCGCACGCTTGCAACGTCTTAAGGTAGCAGCCTGAAACTGGCCGCAGGAGACATAGCCCGGCACGGTCGGATTTGCACCTGTCGAACCGAAGGAGGAAGGCCCGATGCTCTACCAAGGCAGCTGCCACCGCGGCAAGGTCGCGTTCGAGGTCGAAGGCGAGTTGACCGGAGCCGTACGGTGCAATTGCTCGATCTGCTCGCGCAAGGGTGCACTGCTATGGGCAGTGCCGCATGAGAGCCTACGGGTGCTTGCCTGGGGCGATGATCTCGGCCGCTACAGCTTCGGCAACCATGTCATCGCCCACCGCTTCTGCCGCAGCTGCGGCATTCACCCCTTCGCCGAGGATGTCGGCGAAGGAAGCGGGCGAAGTGCCTATATCAATATTCATTGCATCGAGGCGTTGGACGTCACCGCCGTGCCGGTCTTCGACTTCGACGGCCGTTCCGTTTAGGCCTTGGGATCGTCGACCGGCTTCGGGCCAAGGAAGAACGCCGCCAGTGCCGCAAGCAATGTCGCCGCCGCGCAATAGGCGAAGGCGCTGGCAACGCCGGCATTGTCGACCAGCAGGCCGCCGAAGACGGCGCCCAACGCGATGGCGACCTGGAATGTCATAACCATCAGCCCGCCGGCGCTTTCCGCCTGATCGGGGGCGGCCCGCACCAGCCAGGTCTGCAGCCCGACTGGGACGGCGCCGAAGGCAAAGCCCCAGCTGGCCACTGCTATTGCAGCAACCACGGGTGAGCCTCCGACCACCAGCAGCAAGAGCGCCGAAAACGCGATCAGCAGAGGCGCCAGGCTGACGGCTGCCTTGAGGCTGCGTTCGGCAATGAAGCCGCCGGCAAAATTGCCGAAGAAGCCACCAATGCCGTAGGCGAGCAGCACAAGCGAGATCGTCTCGATGTCCAGCGCGGGAACCTTCTCGAGAAACGGGCGGACATAGGTGAAGCCGGCAAAGTGTCCCGAGGCGACCAGCAGCACCACCAGCAGCGCCACCCTGATCATCGGCCGCTTCATCACCTCCAGCAGCGTGCGAAAACCTGCCGTACCTGCCGGCGGCAGCTTCGGAATGGTAGCCACCTGCACCAGCAGGGCCAGCGCGCCGACCACGGCGGCGATCATGAACGCCGTCCGCCATCCCCAGATGTCGCCGACATAGGCGCCGACTGGAGCTGCACAGACCGTCGCCACCGAAACGCCGGTGAGGATGATCGACATGGCGCGCGGCATCAGCCGCATCGGAACGAGCCGCATCGCCATGGCAGCCGACATCGACCAGAAGCCGCCGAGACTAATGCCAAGCATGATGCGGGCGATCAGAAGAACGGGAAGCGACGACGCAAACGCGGCCACCAGGTTTGACAGCACAAGCAGCACCGTCAGCGCCCACATGACCAGCCTGCGGTCCAGCCGCTTGGTGACAATGGCCATGGTCGGCGCCGCTATCGCACCAATGACAGCGGTGGCCGTTACCGCCTGCCCGGCGGCGCCTTCGGTGATGCCGAGATCCTGCGCAAGCGGCGTCAGCAGGCTGGCCGGCAGAAATTCCGCGGTCACCAGGCCAAAGACTCCGAGCGCCAGGGAGACCACTGCCCCCCATGCGGGCTCGGATCGTTCGCCGGTTTGCGATGGATCGAGAACGGCGTCCATGACGCCTGTCGCGGGTTCGGTCATGAGAGAATCTCCGGTCTGTTGCAGCGCAGCATTTGGCTGCAATGCAACATAAGGAGTGACTGGCTGGAGTTTCCATGCTAGAAACACCATTATGTTTGACCGTTCGTCCAAAATTCCAATCACCGGCGATCCGCTGACGGACATATTGCGCGGATTGCGTCTGGAAGGCGTCGATTACGGCCGTTGCGAGATGAAGGAACCTTGGGGCATCCATTTTCCGGCTCAGGCGGCGGCACGGTTTCATTTCATCGGCCGCAAAGGCTGCTGGTTGCTGCAGCCGACCGGCGATTGGGTCGAGCTCAAGGCGGGCGACGCTGCCTTGTTGCCGCGCGGCTCAGCCCACACGCTGGCGAGCGAGCCGGGTATCGAGGCGGCGCCGATCCACGGCTATGAGGTCGAGGAAATCTGCAAGGGTGTCTATTGCATGTCGAATGACGGCGTGCCCGGCTGCCGTCCGGGGACCTTGCTGTTTTTCGGCAGCATGTATTTCAATCTCGATGGCTTGCACCCCTTGCTCGGCATGATGCCGGACGTGATGCGCGCGCATGAGTTGGAAGCCTATGAGCCAGGTATCCCGCATTTGCTGGAAGCGATGGCCCGCGAAGTCACGATGGAGCGCGTCGGCTCCGGTGGCATCCTGGCACGGCTGGCCGATGTGCTCGCCGCGACCGTCATCCGCTCATGGGTCGAGCGCGGCTGCGGCGACTCTTCCGGTTGGATTGCGGCGGTCAGGGACCGCGAGATCGGCCGGGTGCTGGCCGCGATCCATCTGGAACCGAACCGCGACTGGACGGTGGAGGCTCTGGCGAAGATGATGGGTGCCTCGCGATCAGGTTTTGCCGAGCGCTTCGCAACCATTGTCGGCGAAACACCGGCAAAGTACGTCACGCAGGTGCGGATGCACCAGGCGAGGCAATGGCTGGTCCGCGACCGGCTCAAGATTTCCGTCGTCGCGGCTCGCCTCGGCTACGAATCCGACGCCTCCTTCAGCCGCGCCTTCAAACGGGTCATCGGATCGCCACCCAGCCATTTCCGGGCCGAGGAACAGGCGGAGATCCGCTAATGCATGTCGCGCAAAAGTGTGCAGCGGTTTTGCGGTAACGACATGCATCAAAACAAAAATCTAAAGCGCGTTGCATGAGGCCGGTCGAACGCGACGCGCTTTAGGCCGGCTAAACGTTGGCCGGCTTATTGCTCGGTGATGCAGGCCGAGCCGGCGCTGCTCTTGCAATATTTGCCGGAGGCCCCGCACCTGCCATCCGAGACTTCGACGACGGTGCCGCTCAACAGCAGCTTGCAGTCGCTGGTGGACAGATTGACCGCGCCGTTGAGGTCCTTGATCTTCTTGGCGTCGACCTTCGCGCCGGCGACAACTTTCTTGGCTGCCTGCGCCTCGCCCAGATGCGCCGCCGACAATCCCATACCGGCGACAAGCAGGATCGTCGCAAAACTGCGTAACAGATTTCCCATAGCCAACCCTCCGTATTTGGGTCTCCAAATTGGGCCTGCAAAGCCCGTTTGAGACCAAAGGATCAGCCTATTCGACAAATCGGAGCATCCGCATCCCCCGTACGGGGGATGACGGGAGACAGCCAAGCGGAATCACACGGCATCGCACAAATGCCCGACTAAAACGGATAGATAGAGCGGGATGCACGGTTCGCATCCCGCTCTAGCTCAGTAAAGAGGCTTGTATTTAGCCGGCGTGACGCAGGCTTATTCCGCTGCCCTTGTCGAACAGCACCACCTTGTCCGGGTTCCAGGCAAAGCGCACCGGCTGCTCTATCTGGACGTCGGTCCTGGCCGGCACGGTGGCGCGCAGCATGGCGTCGCCGACCCGCAGCGTCAGGATCTTCTCGACGCCATGGTTCTCGACGTCATGGACCCGCGCCTCGACCGGCGCGCCGGTCTCGAGATAGACGTCCTCGGGACGAATACCGAAGACGAGCGGGCGACCGTCGGTCGCCGCGCCCGTCTTGGCATCCCCCGAAGTCTTGGCACCCCCCGCAAACGGCAATTCGAAGTTGAGCGGCGCCATCACCGCACGTCCGTTGACAAGCTTGCCGTCGATGAGGTTCATCGGCGGCGAGCCGACGAAGCTCGCCACGTAGGTGTCGCGCGGATTGTTGTAGATCTCGTACGGCGTGCCGGTCTGGACGATGCGGCCATGGTTGAGCACGCCGACCTTGTCACCCATCGACATCGCCTCGATCTGATCGTGCGTCACGAACAGGAAGGTGGCGCCAAGCTGCATCTGCAGGTTCTTCAATTCGGTGCGTAGCGCCTCGCGCAATTTGGCGTCGAGCGCCGACAACGGCTCGTCCATCAGGAATACCCGCGGCTTGCGCACGATGGCGCGACCGATCGAGACGCGCTGCATCTCGCCGCCTGAAAGTCTGTCGGTCTTGCGGTCGAGCAGATGCTCGATCCGCAGCGTCCTGGCCGCGCGGTCGACACGATCCTTGATCTCGGCATCGGGCAGCCGGCGGATCTTCGGCTTCAGCGGAAATTCGAGGTTTTCGCGCACCGTATAGCGCGGGTAGAGCGAATATTGCTGCAGCACCAGCGCCACGTCGCGCTCGGCCGCGCCCCAGTCGGCGACATCGACGCCATCGATGAAGACCTGACCTTCGCTCGGTTTTTCCAGGCCGGCAATCATGCGCAGCGTCGTCGTCTTGCCGGCGCCGGTCTCGCCAAGCAGGACGAAGAACTCGCCATCGGCGATGTCGAGATCAAGCCCGGTCAAGGCGGTGTGGTTGCCGAACTTCTTCGAGATGTTCTTGAGCTGGATGTGGGCCATCAGAGTCTCACTCCCAGCGATTTGCCGCTCGCCGTGTCGAAGAAATGCGCCTGGCTGGGATCGATTCTGACGAAGACCCTTTCGCCGGGGCCGCCGATGAAGCCGCTCTTGGTGCGCGCACGCAGCATCTTGGAGCCGACCTTGAGGTCGACGATGTCGAAGGACCCGAGCGGCTCGACGATCTGCGTCTCCACCGGCAAGAATCCCTCGGCGGCTTCGCGGCGGACGAGGACGCCTTCCGGCCGGATGCCGAGCGCGAGTTGGTTGCCGGCATGACCGTTGAGCTTCGACAGCAAGGCGCGCGGGAATTCGAAGCCGGCGGCCGCATCGCCGACCGTCACCGAGGCGGACGAGGCTTTCTCGGTCACGGAAGCGTCGGCGACGTTCATCACCGGGCTGCCGACGAACTGCGCGACGAAAAGATTCGCCGGGTGCGAATAGACCTCGTCCGGCGAGCCGACCTGCTGTAGTACGCCTTCATGCATGATGACGATGCGGTCGGCGAGGCTCATCGCCTCGATCTGGTCGTGGGTGACGTAGATGCTGGTCGAGCCCTGCTTGATGTGCAGCCGCTTGATCTCGGCCCGCATCTCCTCGCGCAGCTTGGCATCGAGTGCCCCGATCGGCTCGTCCATCAGCATCGCCTTCGGCCGCCGCACCAAGGCTCGGCCGATCGCCACGCGCTGCATATCGCCGCCCGACAGCGCCGACGGTTTCTTGGCCAGGAGATCGCTGATCTGCAGCGTCTTGGCGACCGAGCGCACCTCGCTGTCGATCTCGGCCTTGCTCTTGCGCGTCGCCCTCAGCGGAAAGGCGATATTCTCGTAGACGCTCATATGCGGATAGAGCGAGAACGACTGAAAGACCATGGCGATGTCACGGTCGGCGGCCTTGAGGTGCTGGACCGGCTTGCCGTCGATGAGGATGTCGCCGCCGTCGATCGTCTCCAGCCCGGCAATCGCCCTGAGCGTCGTCGTCTTGCCACAGCCCGACTGGCCGAGCAGCACGATGAACTCGTTATCATCGATCTTCAGGTTGAGGTCCTTGATGACCTGGACGGCGCCGAAATATTTCTGGACGCCGCGAAGCTCGATCTGGGTCAATGCTGTGCCCCCGGATTTGCCCCTTGCCCGGTGCCGGCCTTCTCCTCCGGCGCGATCTTCGAGGTGATGTTGAAGCCGATCAGGCCGATCAGGATGATGGTCACGCCATAGCTGTGCAGCAGCATGTTCCACGGCTGGCAGAGCGCGATGATACCTAGCACCATCTGCACCTGGCTGCCCGGTTCGAGATATTTCTGGTTGATGGCGCGAAAGCTCATTTGCGGATTGCTCCGAAGGACATGCCGCGCAGCAGATGGTTGCGGAGCAGGAAGGTGAAGATCGCCACCGGCAGCAGGAACAGGAAGGTTCCTGCGGCGATCACCGTCCAGTCCGGCAGGCCGGAACCGACCTGGCTGGGGATGAAGGGCGGTGCTGTCTGGGCACGGCGGCTGGTCATGATCAGTGCGAAGGCATATTCGTTCCACGCCGTGATGAAGCAGAACACGGCGGTGGCGGCGATGCCGGTGGCGGCCTCGGGCAGCACGATCTTGAAGAAGGCCTCCATGCGCGTATAGCCGTCGACGAGGGCCGCCTCCTCATACTCCTTGGGGATCTCGTCCATGAAGCCTTTCATCAGCCACACCGAGAAGGACAGGTTGAAGGCGGTGTAAAGGATGATCAGGCCGATATGGGAATCGTTGAGGCCGACTGCCCGGTACATCAGGAACATCGGAATGGCGACGACCACCGGCGGCAGCATGCGCGTCGACAAGATGAAGAACAGTAGGTCCGCCTCGCCTTTTACCTTGAAGCGCGAGAACCCATAGGCGGTGAAGGTGCCCATGCCGACGGCCAGGACGGTCGAGGTTATGGCAACGATCAGCGAGTTCATGAAACGGCTCGGATAGCCCGACCACTGCACCTGGCCCTTGCCGTCGCGCACGATCTTTTCGCCGCCATTGAAGACGACGCGCTCCCACCACGGCGCAGCCGCGTACTCCTCCGGCGACGGCGGGCTGCGCAGCTGCGAACGCTTGGTGAACAACTTGACGAAGGGCGATATCTCCGGCTGGAAAACCACCGTCGGCGGAATGGTGGTGGCGAGATTGCGCGGCTTGAACGCCGTCGAGGCGATCCAGTAGATCGGCGCCAGGAAGATGATCGTCACCAGCAGGACAGCGACGATGGCGACCCGGTTGAAAGTGATTTCGGAAGAAGTGCGGACTGCGGCCATCTCAGCGCTCCTTCACCTTGTTGAGGTATTTGACATAGATATTGGTGATCGCCAGCACCATGATCAGCACGATGTAGGCGAGCGCGCAGGAACGCCCGGTCTGCCATTCCTGGAACGCCATCTTGTAGAGCCGGATCGAGATCAGCTCGGCCGTCGGCTGGCTGGTCAGGATGTAGGCGAGGTCGAAGGTCTTGAACGCCTCCATGGTGCGGAAGATGACCGCGATCATCAGGATCGGCGCAACCAGCGGCAGCGTTATGCGGAAGAAGGTGTAGAACGGCCCGGCCCTGTCGATCGCGGCTGCCTCGTAGAGATGCTTGGGCACGGCCGACAGGCCGGCCAGCGACAACAGCATGACGAAGGGCGACCACATCCAGATGTCGGTCAGCGCGACCGCATAGAGCGCCATTTTCGGATTTGACAGCCATTCGAAGGTGCCGAGGCCCAGCGCATAATTGATGATGCCGAAGGACGGATCGTAGAGCAGCTTCCAGAACAGGCCGACGACGGCCATCGACAGCATCATCGGCAACAACAGGAGCGTCGTCAGCAGGCCCTTGAGCGGAATGTCGCGGTTGAGCAGCATGGCCACGCCGAAGCCGACGAGCAGCTGGCCGGCGACCGAGATGATGACGTATTTTGCGGTGATGGCGAAGTTGGACCAGACATAGGGATCGCTGAGCAGGTCACGATAGTTTTGCAGCCCGACGAAATTCGCCGCCGCGCTGGTCGAGGCGCGGAAATCGGTGAACGAATAGCCCAGCGAATAGATCAGCGGGAAGATGTTGAAGACGATCAGAAACAGGATCGTCGGGATGATGAAGAGATTGCGGATCGAAATGTCGCTTAGACCGCGAGCGGCGGCCCGCGAGGACCTGTCCAGCGTGGTGATCATCGTGGTCGCCAAGACCCTGCTCCCGGTTCAAGAATCAGAAAAAGAAACGGAGGAGGCACGAACGCCCCCTCCGTGAAACTTCATGCTTATTGGCCGCGGCCGTATTTCTTGAAGGTCGCGTTCCAGTCGGCTGCCAGTGTGTCCAGCGTCTCCTTGGCGGTGCCTTCGCCGCCGATCATGTAGGGGTAGATGCGCTGGTTGAGCTGCTGCAGCAGTTCGGCATATTCCGGAACCGCCCAGAAGTCCTTGACCTTGAACATGGTCTCGTAGAACGCCTTGTTATAGGGCGTGGCGTCCTGGAATTCGGGCGACTTGAGCACGGCGGCACTGCAGGTGTAGCCGCCAAGCGCTGCCCATTTCTTCTGGGTCTCGTCCTTGATGAACCATTCCAGGAACTTCGTCGCCTCTTCCTGCTTCTGCGAGTAGGAGACAATGGAGATGCCCTGACCGCCGAGTGCGGCGAACTGGTCGCCGTTCGGGCCGGGAGGATTGGCGAAGAAACCGGTGTTCTTGGCATTCGGGTTCGACGCCTCGTTGATCAGCGAGGGGAAGAACGCGAAGTAGTTCATGCTCATCGCGGCCAGGTTTTCAGTGATCGCCTGGTTGTCCTCGACGAAGAACGACTTGGCCCAGCCCGGGGGCGTGAACTTGTAGAGTTCCTTGTAGGCGTCGAGCGCCGCGATCGCCTTGTCGGAGTTGATGAAGCCATCGACCTTGTAGGTCTTATAGTCACCCAACTCGCCGCCAAAGGAGAACAGCGCGTTTTCGAAGCCCATCGCCATCGCGTCATATGAATTGTCGGTGTAGATGGCGATGCCGTATTTCTTCTGGTCCGGGCGGTGGAAGAATTCGGCGATATCGCGCAGCGCCTTCCAGTCCTTCGGCACGTCGAGATCGTAGCCATACTTGGCCTTGAAGGCTTCCTTTTCCTTGGGGTCTTCGAACCAGTCCTTGCGATAGGACCAGCCGACGGCGTCGCCTTCGAGCGGAATGGCCCAGTACTTGCCGCTGCCGCCTGGATATTCGGCATAGTATTTCACCGTGGCCGGTGCCATCACTTCACCGACCTTGTGCTTGTTGAAGAAGTCGGTCAGGTCGACATAGTGGCCACCGGTCGAGCCGGCACCGAGCCATTGCGAGTCGCCGACGACCATATCGTAGGCGTCGCCATGGGCGTTGAACTCGGTGAAGGCCTTGGTCTGGAAGTCGGGCCACGGTGTGGTTTCCACCGTGATCTTGACGCCGGTTTCCTTCTCGTACTCGTTGCCGAGTTCCTGCAGGTAATTGGCCGGATCCCATTCCGCCCAGAAGATTGTAAGTTCCTTTTCCTGCGCGTAGACGGACGTTCCGCAGGCGAGCACTAGGCCGATACCAGCAAGCAAGCTGGTCATTGTCTTGCGCATAATGATTTCCTCCCTTGTGCGCATTCTACCGCGTCATGCGAGCCGGCGGCGAGGCCGGCCCTGGTAGTCCTCCCGTGACGGCACCGTTCCGGTTTTTGAGCCTCCTCGCTCGACCGAAACGGATCTTAGCCTTCACCCTTTGATCCGCTTTATTTGTCCTGATCTGGTATTACCAATTTCAGACGAACGTCAAGCCCTTTCTTGGACGGTGGCGGACACGCAGACAAGTTGATTTCTGCGATATCCGCCTGTTTTCCCTGAATTTTCCTACTCCTTGATACGTGAATGCCTTGCTTGGGCCGCTGCATCGCTAGTAGTATGACTAGTCAGGTCGAAAATCTGGTCGAACCAGATTGGCATTATCTCGCGGCCGACGTCGGCGCGATCTGATCTCCTTCAGTCATCGATTCGGTCATAGCCGCGCGCACCAGAGCGCCGGCAGCCCATTGCGCGACCGACATCATTCTGCGGCTATCCAATCCCCATATATCCTTTAAAACGATCAGCACCTCAACACCGAAGATCAATGACAGCGCCTGCGCGAGCCGCTTGAATTCGCGCGGCGGCAACCGGCCTTTGAGTGGCGCGATGGCATCCTTCAAAAGGTCGACGCGATGGCCGCGGGTGAAGGCCGGCTCACCGCCCAGCGTCCCTGCCTGTCGCTGCGCCCACTGGTCGAGCGACAGTTTCAGCGCCGCCTTGAACGTCGCTTCGAAGACCTCGATGCGCGGCATGGCGGTCTCGAACAGCTCGGCGACCCGGCGCTCGGGATCGGCAGAGCTCGATTTCCACGTAAGGATCGGCCCGAGCCCTTCGTCGACCACCGCCTGCACCAGCGCCGCCTGGCTCGGAAAATACCGATAGGCGGTGGCGCGGGAGACTTCCGCTGCTTCCGCCACCTCGCTGACGGAGGGCGTGGCGCCCGCCTGCATCAGCTTTGTCGCCGTCTCCAGCATGAGACGCCTTGTGCGCGCGCGGGCCCCGCGCTCTACCCGCGGGCTGGCGCCTTGGCCGGCGTCGTCGTTCACTGTCGCTTGTTGACGTGAGACATCCATGTCAATACGATACGCGCGTCTCAAAAAATTGCAATGGCGGTTCGTGCCGTCGAACGGCCGGGCAAAGGGGCGGCAGCGCCGAGCACGCCCAAGACCGGGGAACGCGATGAAGCGCATCTATGTGGTGGGCACCGCCGACACCAAGGGTGAGGAACTTGCTTTTCTGTCCGATGCGGTCGCGGCTACCGGCGCTTCGATTGTCCGCGTCGACATCGGAACACGCGGCGCGACCGTGCCGGTCGATGTTTCGGCAGACGAGGTCGCCAGCCGCCATCCCGAGGGTCGCAATGCCGTGCTCGGCATCGACGATCGCGGCACCGCGGTGGCGGCAATGGCCGCCGCCTTTGCACGGTTTGTCCAGTCGCGCAGCGATATTGCCGGGATTATCGGCATTGGCGGCGGTGGCGGTACCTCGATCATCACCGCAGGCATGCGCACGCTGCCGCTCGGCCTGCCGAAGATCATGGTTTCGACCTTGGCTTCCGGCGACACCGCACCCTATGTCGACATCTCCGACATCGTCATGATGCCGTCGGTGACCGACATGGCCGGCCTCAACCGGCTTTCCCGTGCCGTGCTGCATAATGCTGCCCAGGCGATATCAGGCATGGCGGCAAAGCCGGCGCCACCGCCCGACGGCAAACCATCGCTCGGCCTCACCATGTTCGGCGTCACCACGCCATGCGTGACCGCGATCGCCGATGAGCTTCGTTCCACCTATGACTGCATGGTCTTCCACGCCACCGGCACCGGCGGCCGCACCATGGAAAAATTGGCTGACAGCGGCCTGTTGTCGGGTGTCATCGACATCACCACGACCGAAGTCTGCGACTTGCTGCTTGGCGGCGTGCTGCCGGCGACCGAAGATCGCTTTGGCGCCATCGCCCGCACCGGGCTGCCTTATGTCGGCTCGGTCGGCGCGCTCGACATGGTCAATTTCTGGGCGCCGCCGACAATTCCGGGACGCTACCGCAGCCGGCTGTTCTATGAGCACAATCCAAACGTCACACTGATGCGCACCACTGCCGACGAAAGCAGAACGATCGGCGAATGGATCGGTACAAGGCTGAGCCTCTGCCAGGGTCCGGTTCGTTTCCTCATTCCGGAGAAAGGCGTGTCGGCGCTCGACATCGAAGGCGGCGCCTTCTTCGACCCTGAAGCCGATGCCGCTTTGTTCGAGGCGATCGAGCGCACCATCAAACCCGCCAAAACGCGGCGCGTGCTGCGCCTGCCGCTTCATATCAACGACCCCGAATTCGCCTGGGCTGCCACAACGGCCTTCCTCGACATCGCCAGACAGTGAGACACCAAGACATGGCCGCCATACCGCGCAAGAAAATCCTGGAGAAATTCCGCACGATGATCGCGGACGGCGCTCCGATCGTCGGCGGCGGTGCCGGCACCGGCCTCTCGGCCAAGGCCGAGGAAGCCGGCGGCATCGACCTGATCATCATCTACAATTCCGGCCGCTACCGCATGGCCGGGCGCGGCTCGGCCGCCGGCCTGCTCGCCTATGGCAACGCCAACGAGATCGTCAAGGAGATGGCCTACGAAGTGCTGCCGGTGGTGAAGAAGACGCCGGTGCTGGCCGGCGTCAACGGCACCGATCCCTTCGTCATCATGCCGCTGCTTTTGGCCGAGTTGAAGACGATGGGCTTTTCCGGTGTGCAGAACTTTCCGACCATCGGCCTGTTCGACGGCCAGATGCGGCAGAGTTTTGAAGAAACCGGCATGGGCTTCGGGCTCGAGGTCGACATGATCGCCGAGGCTCACAAACTCGACCTGTTGACCACGCCCTATGTCTTCAACCCCGACGAGGCGCGCGCCATGACAAAAGCCGGCGCCGACATCGTCGTCGCCCATATGGGGGTGACCACCGGCGGCTCGATCGGCGCGACATCGGCTAAATCGCTGGACGACTGTGTCAGCGAGATCGACGCCATCGCCGAAGCGGCACGCTTGGTGCGCGAGGACATAATCCTGCTTTGCCATGGCGGGCCGATCTCGATGCCGGACGACGCCAAATATATTCTCGAGCGCTGCAAGGGCCTGCACGGTTTCTATGGCGCCAGTTCGATGGAGCGGCTGCCGGCGGAAGCCTCGATCGCCAGGCAGACGGCGGAATTCAAGGCCGTCACGTTCGGCGCTGCGTAGAGACCGGCAAAAAGAAGGGTGGGACGATGACCGACAACAACAAGGTATTCGTATATCCAAAAGACGTCAGCGCCTTCGGCTTCGACTGGGGCAGGCTGTCGCTGACGGTCGCTCCCGAAGTGAACGGCGCAAAGCGATTTTCCGGTGGTGTCGTGGACCTGCCGTCAGGCAAAGGCCATACGCGTCATAACCATCCGGGTGCGGAGGAGATCATCTTTGTCATCTCAGGCGATGGCGAGCAGATGGTCGAAGACGAGAAAGGCAACCCGGTCGTCGAGAAAGTCGGCCCCGGCTGCACCATCTATGTGCCGGAAAGCCGCTTCCACTCGACGCTCAATACCGGCGACGGGCCGATGCAGCTTTTCGTCGTCTATTCGCCGGCTGGGCCGGAATTGGGGTTGCGGGAGTTGCCGGATTTCAGGTTGATCCCGCCGGGCGGGAAGTGAGATAGAAGCGCCTAACCCACACCCCTATTCCAGCCCCTGCCCCGATCGCCGAACATGACGTAGCCGGCATCGGTCACCGCCACCGTATCCTCCAGCTTGATGAAGCCGCGCGTCGGGTGGAGCATGGTCGTCTCGACCGAAAGCACCATGTTCTTCTCCAGCGGCTTTGCGGCATAGGTGCCTTCATAGGTCACTGGATGGTTGGTCATCAGGAACGGCGCTTCATGCGTGATCAGCCCCATGCCATGTGCGAAGAAATCGGTATACGGCGCAACCTTCGACTTCTTCAGAACGCCTTCGGCATGAGAAATCATGTCACCGCCCAGCGTGCCCGCTTTGACCTTGGAGAAGGCCGCCTGCTGCACTGTTTCGATCTCAGCCAGCAGATCCTCGAGTTCGGCGTCAGGCTCGCCCAGCACGCCCATGCGGCAGAGGTCGCCGATATAGCCGTGGTAGTTGCCGCCGGAGTCGATCGACATCACCTCGCCCTTTTTCCACGCCTGCGGCGAGGCGGCACGGTTGTGGCTGGAGCCTAGCGTCAACAGGCAATATTCGAAATGCGCGCCGCGATTGGTCTCCTCGCGCCTGAGCTGTTCGATGATCTCGCTCTTGGTCGTGCCTTCGCGTGCCCAGCCGATGGTCGCCAGCATTGAATCGGTGATCAGCTCGGAGGCGATGCGCAGCTTCTCCAGCTCGGCCTCGGTCTTGATTGCCCGCATGCGCTCCAGCACGTCAGTCGCATCGATCAGCTTGGAATCCGGCAGCGCGTTGCGGATCACCATATAGGCGTCGGACGGCAGGAAGGCGGGCTCGATGCCGATGCGGGCATTGCCTTTGCCGATCTTTCGCAAGTGCTCGACCGCCAGATTGGCGGCATCGAGCGTGCCCCAGCAGGCGGCATGCAGTGTCGGCGTCCAGAACGGATGGTTCTGGTGCTCGCCGCCCTCCATGCGGTTGCCGATATAGGCGGCATGCTCCGGCCCACCTTTCTCATAGACGACGACAGGCAGATAACGGCTGTGGCCGATTGCATCCATGGCGGCGAAAAAGATGAACTTGTAGCCGCCAAGCAGATATTGCGTATTGTGCTTGGAGGTGGCGAGCAGCACGTCGATGCCGGCCTCCTCCATCAGCCCGTCCACCCTGGCCTGGTCGAACGGCACGCTGCCGACGGCATTCTTGCCTGGGGCAATGTTCATGTCTCTCTCCCTGAAATCCCTTGGCCGGCCGCTCGCCGGCACCGGCTTTTCCGGCTCTGATCCTCGGCTATGCTTAAATCTGCATCATTTTGCCCGATCTGGTCCAGCCAGAATGGCGAACCAGCTCCAAAAGCTGCTCCACCTGCTGCACTTCACTCCAGTCTGGTCCTGCCAGAACCGCGCATCGAACCGTTTCTGTACAACTGGTCCAGCGGACGGAAATTTCAAAGCCACGTAGAGATGCGCCAATTCCGTCTTTGGCGAAACCCCGCACAAGGCCCATAATCGCCTTTGCGGGATGCTCACGAGCGTCCGAGGGGGTACGGCGCACCCGGCCGGGTCGCGGAGAGGACGGAGTTCGAGCATGCCAGAGTTCACCATTTCCAGACGTACGATGCTTGCGGGTTCGGCATTGCTGCTGGCCTCTACCGCGATGCCGACGATCGGCTGGGCGCAGACGCCGAAAAAGGGCGGACGACTGGTTGTCGCCGCTGATTCCGAGCCGCGCAATCTCAATCCGGCGATTGTCGCCTCGAACGGCGTCTTCTTCATTTCGAGCAAGATCGTGGAAACCTTGGCCGAGGCCTCCTTCGGCGGCAAGGACGGGCTCGATCCGCGCCTGGCGCTCAGCTGGGAGGGCGCCGCCGACGGCCTGTCGGTGACGTTCAAGCTGCGCGAGGGCGTCAAATGGCACGACGGCAAACCCTTCACCTCAGCCGATGTCGCCTTCTCGGCGCTGCAGGTCTGGAAGCCGCTGCAGAATCTCGGCCGCACCGTGTTCAAGGATCTGGAGGCGGTCGACACGCCGGACGAGGCAACCGCCGTGTTCAAATTCGCCAAGCCGACACCGTTCCAGCTGATCCGCAACGCCCTGCCGGCGCTGAGCAGCGTGGTGCCCAAGCACATCTACGAGACCGGAAAGATCGAGGACAACCCGGCCAACAACGCCCCGGTCGGCACCGGACCGTTCAAATTTGCCGAATACAAGCCCGGCGAATATTACCGGCTGGAGAAGAACACCGACTATTGGGGCAAGGACGAGCCCTATCTCGACGAGATCATCTATCAGGTGCTGCCCGACCGCACCTCCGCCGCAAGCGCACTCGAGGCCGAAGAGATCCAGCTCGCCGCCTTCTCCGCCGTGCCCCTGGCCGATCTCGACCGCATCTCCAAAGTGCCCGGCCTCAAGGTGATCACCAAGGGTTATGAAGGGCTGATCTACCAGCTCGTCGTCGAGATCAACCATCGCCGCAAGGAGCTGGCCGACCTGAAAGTACGCCAGGCGATCGCTCACGCCATCGACAAGGATTTCGTCGTCAAGACGGTCTTCCTTGGCTATGCCGCCGCCGCCACTGGCCCGGTGCCGAAAAACGACCCGCAATTCTATACCGCCGACGTGCCGACCTACGCCTTCGACGTCGCCAAGGCCAACGCCTTGCTTGACGAGGCCGGCTACAGCCGGGGCGATGACGGCAAGCGCTTTTCACTGAGATTGCTGCCGGCGCCCTACTTCAACGAAACCAAGCAGTTCGGCGACTATCTGCGCCAGGCGCTCGCCGCCATCGGCATCGACGCCCAGCTGGTCAACAACGACTCTGCCGCGCACATCAAGGCTGTCTACACCGACCACGCCTTCGACCTTGCGGTTGGGCCGCCGGTGTTCCGCGGCGATCCTGCGATCTCGACCACCATCCTGGTGCAGAGCGGCATTCCCGACGGCGTGCCCTTCTCCAACCAGGGTGGCTACAAGAACGCCGATCTCGACGCCCTGATCGCCAAGGCATCGGAGACGCTCGACACCGCCGCCCGCACCGAACTCTACAAGGAGTTCCAGAGAAAAGTTGCCGCCGACCTGCCGCTGATCAACGTCGCCGAATGGAGTTTCATCAGCGTCGCCCGCGACACGGTCAAGAACATCGCCAACAACCCGCGCTGGGCGGTATCGAACTGGGCGGACACCTATTTGGAATCGTGACACTATTGCGCGGATGAAAATTCGCAGCGAAATCTGTGTAGAAACTTGGTCAAAAGCCGAGTTCCTGCACACCCCCCTCTGTCCTGCCGGACATCTCCCCCGCAAAGGGGGAGATTGGCTGGCCGCAATGTCGGCTTATTTGCCTGCTGCGTTGAAGATTGGCGAAATCGCTGATGACATCCGATCTCCCCCCTTGAGGGGGAGATGTCCGGCAGGACAGAGGGGGGTGCTCAGGCGCGGCATTTCTCTTGATCGGCGCATCGCCAAGCAGAC
Organism: Mesorhizobium sp. M0166; assembly: GCF_040322255.1. Classification (NCBI taxonomy): domain Bacteria; kingdom Pseudomonadati; phylum Pseudomonadota; class Alphaproteobacteria; order Hyphomicrobiales; family Phyllobacteriaceae; genus Mesorhizobium; species Mesorhizobium sp. M0166. The sequence continues at coordinate 25,889 of NZ_JAMYTD010000058.1, forward strand.
GACGCCGCCGTGAGCCGCGCTCTCACCCTCCTTCGCCGTCGTCTCGTCGGCAGCATCTCCGTGCTGCTGATTGTCGTCATCGGCACCTTCCTGTTGCTCGAAGCCGCTCCCGGCGACGCGGTCGATGCCTACATCGTCTCGACCGGTGGCGACGCCGGCATGATCGAGCTGTTGCGTCACCGCTGGGGGCTCGACCAGTCAGAGCTGACACGGCTCGCCAATTATCTTTGGGCGCTGCTGCATCTCGATCTCGGCCAATCGGTCAGCTTTTCGCGGCCGATCCGCGACGTCATCCTCGAGCGCCTGCCCAACACGCTGCTGCTGATGGGCAGCGCCACTGCGCTCTCCTTCGGTCTCGGTTCGGCGCTCGGCATCTATGCCGGCGCCAGACCCGGCAGCTTCCGTGATCGCTTCCTCTCCATCGGTTCGCTGGCGCTCTATGCCGTGCCGGGCTTCTGGCTCGGGCTGGTGCTGATCATCGTCTTCGCCGTCGACCTGCGCTGGTTTCCGATCGGCGGCATCGAGAGTATCGTCTCGGCCAGGACTGGCCTCGACCGCGCCGCCGATATCGCCCGCCATCTCGTCCTGCCGGTTTCGGCGCTCGGCTTCATTTATCTCGCGCTCTATCTGCGCATGATGCGCGCCGGTATGGCCGAGGTGTGGCGACAGGACTTTGTGCTGGCCGCCCGCGCCAGGGGACTTTCCCGCCGTCGCATCGTGCTCGCTCACGTCGCCCGTAACGCGCTGTTGCCGCTGGTCACCATGCTCGGCCTGCAGTCCGCGCAAATGCTGGGCGGCAGCGTCGTCATTGAAAGTGTCTTTTCCGTGCCAGGCCTTGGCCGGCTGGCGCAGGAAGCAGTGGCCGCGCGCGACACCCCGTTGCTGCTCGGTATCATTCTCGTCAGCGCCGTTCTGGTCGTCATCATCAACCTTCTCGTCGACATCGCCTACGCCTTCCTCGATCCGCGCGTCGGGGCCAGTGAGGCCGGCGCGTGAGCCCGCTTCGCCGCTTTCTCGGGATGCCGGAAGCGATCGCCGGCGCGGTCATCCTGGCGGCGCTGTTTGCCGTGGCGCTTGCCGCACCTTTGTTCTTTCCCGGCGATCCGCAGGCGATTGCCGGGCCGGCATTGCTGCCGCCATTCCAGGACTGGTCGCTGCCACTCGGCACCGACCGCCTCGGCCGTGACGTGCTTGCCGAGCTCTTCCATGGCGCCCGCACCTCGCTGGCGGTCGGGCTGGCAGCGGCAGCCGCCGCCCTTGCCGTCGGCGCCGTAATCGGCACGGTGGCCGGTTTTGCCAGCGGCCTTGTCGACGAGGTGCTGATGCGCATCACCGACGCTTTCCAGACCGTCCCAGCCTTCCTGCTGGCTTTGGCTTTCGTCAGCATCGTCGGGCCGTCGCTCGGCGTCGTCGTCGCGGCAATCGCGCTGAGCGCCTGGACCGGACCGGCACGCGTGGCGCGGGCCGAAGTGCTGTCGATCCGCGAGCGCGATTTTGTTGCCGGCGCCCGCGTCATCGGCATGCATCCGCTGGAGATCGCCTTTCACGAGGTGCTCCCCAACGCGCTGCCGCCGGTAATGGCTTTGTCGTCGGTGATCGTCGCCGCGGCGATTCTCACCGAAGCGGCATTGTCCTTTCTCGGCCTCGGCGATCCCAACCGCGTTACCTGGGGCGGCATGATCGCCGAAGGCCGCGCCGTGCTGCGCACCGCGCCCTTCCTGTCGATCCTTCCTGGCGTAGCGCTCGTGCTGACCGTGCTTGGCGTCTATCTCGCCGGCGAAGGCGTTGTCGAGACGACCGCGGTGAGGAGGAGCCTGTCGTGACGGCGCTTGCTTCGATCCGCAATCTGACGGTGACCTATCGCCGCGACGGCGCCGAGGTGGCGGCGCTGAAGAATGTCGGCTTCGACATCACCGCCGGCGAGCGCTTTGCCATCATCGGTGAAAGCGGTTCGGGCAAGAGCACGTTGGCGCTGGCCGTTGCCGGGCTGCTGTCGGCCACCGCCAGGATCGAAGGCCGCATCGATTGGCTCTTGCGCCCGCCGCCGACGGGACGCCAACCTGCAAGTCTTCGCGACCATGCTCCAATCGGCGGCCGTGACATCGGCTTCATCTTCCAGGATCCATCTGCGAGCCTCGACCCGGTGATGCCAATCGGCAAGCAGATCGCTGAGGTCGCCTACACGCATCTCGGCCTTACTTGGTCGCAATCTTACGCAAGGGCAAAAACCCTGCTCGAGCGCGTCCGCCTGCCCGATCCGGACGCCGCCCTGCGCGCCTACCCACATCAGCTCTCAGGCGGCCAGAAGCAGCGCGTGGCGATCGCCGCTGCGATTGCGGCCGGGCCGAAACTGCTGATCGCCGACGAGGCGACCAGCGCGCTGGACACCATCGTGCAGGCCGAGATCGTCGGGCTGATCCGGCGACTGGTGGCCGAGGACGGTATGACGCTGCTGTTCATCAGCCACGACATTGCGCTGGCCGCTGAGCTTGCAGAGCGTATTGCCGTGTTCCGGCACGGCGAACTGGTCGAGCTGGGTTCGACGGCGCGGGTGGTCGATGCGCCGGGGCACGCATACACAAGGGCGCTGCTCGACGCCAATCTCGGCCTCGACGCCGAGCCGCTGCTGCAGCGAACATGACCAGTCCTCTGCTGGCCGTTTCCGGCCTGACCAAACGATACGGTCGCGGCGGCAAGATCATCGCCGCGGTCGACGACGTTTCCTTCCACATCGAACCCGGCGAGACGCTGGCGCTGGCCGGACTTTCCGGCAGCGGCAAGTCGACGATAGCTCGGCTCATACTGCGGCTCATCGAAGCCGACGCTGGCCAGGTCGAATTTGAGGGCAGCGATTTCCTGTCGCTGAACGGCGCTGCCTTGCGCGACCGGCGCGCTCGTCTGCAGATGGTGTTTCAGGATCCGCTCGCCGCCTTCAACCCGCGCGCCACGGTGGCGCGTGTGCTCGACGACCCCTTGCGCATTCATCACATCGCCTCTCGTGCTGAGCGCCCGCGCGGTATTGCCGCTCTGCTGGAACGCGTCGGCCTCAGCCCCGGTCTCGCCGGCCGCGCCATTCACGAAATCTCCGGCGGTCAGCGCCAGCGCGTTGCAATCGCGCGCGCCATCGCCACGAAACCGTCGCTGGTCGTGCTCGACGAGGCCGTGTCGGCGCTCGACGTTTCGGTGCGCGCGCAGATCCTGCGGCTGCTGCTCGACCTTCAACGCGAGAAGCGCATCGCCTATCTGTTCATTTCGCACGATCTCGGCGTCGTCCGTGCCATCGCCCACCGCATCGCCATTCTGGACGCCGGGCGGATTGCCGAGAGCGGCGATGCCCGCACCGTCATCGACGCGCCGCAATCCGCGGTCGGCAAGGCGCTGGTGGCGGCAGCGCCGAGACTGTCAAGGATCGAACAGGACGCATCATGACCGACGCCGAAGCCCGAGCCGAAAAACTGTCGCGCGAACTCGATTCCGCCTTCCGCAACCGCGCCGATCTCTATCGTCTGTTGCTCGACGAGCTAACCGCGGAAGTGGGCGCGGAAAAAGCCGAGGCAATCATGATCCGCACCATCGAACGGCGCGGCAGGGAGGTTGCGGCCGCGGCCTTCGCCGATTTCGGCCCCAACGACGCACCGGCGATCGGCGAGGCGTTCCTGGCCGTCAGTCCGGATGGCGGCCGCATGTATCCTACCGACGTCGAACGCGGTCCGGACCGCATCGCCTTCAAGGTCAGGCGCTGTCCGCTGAAGGACGCCTGGGTCGAGGCCGGCATCGGCGACGAAAAGCTCGCCACGCTCTGCCGCATCGCCGGCGCCTTCGATCGTGGGCTGTTCGAGGCCACCGGAGTGCGCTTCGACAACGTCACCTGGACGCCGGGCCATGGTTCCGGCTGCTGCCACATCGCCTTGGCCAACCGGGATGCCGGTTAGAGCTGCAGCTCGAGCCATGTCGGCGAAGAAGTAGAGTTCCGTTCCGTTGGGCAGCGCGGAGTCAAAAAAACCCGGCGCCATAAGGCAAGCGGGTGTTTTGATGTGTGCATCGCAAGGAATTGGTGCCGGGGCCGGCGGCGTCTTTGTAGGTTCATGGCTGTCGCCTCAAGCCACGGCAATCAAATCAATCCGAGATTTTGTCGGATTGCGGCATTCTTGTTCGTCTTCTGTAGGGAGAGTTCCTGGAGGTGAATTATGAGCGAACTGCCGGTGGTCAAAAGTAAGCGCCAAGCTGACCCCATCTGGCGCGGCTTGAGGTGATGAGCGAGAGATAGTGACACTGAAGGAGCTGAGGAGCTTGCAGT
>NZ_JAMYTD010000059.1:0-29015 GCF_040322255.1 Mesorhizobium sp. M0166
TGCTTGCCTCCAGGGTAAGGTGTTGATTACGCGACCTGACCTTGCCACAGCGCAGGTCGCTATCCACCCTCCTCATAGGATCTGAGTTGCGCGATCGTCGGATCATGTGACGCGCGGAAATCGGTCAGGATCGCCGTCAGGCCATATCCGTCGCGAAATCCGAGAGCTCCAAATGGACTTCAATGGGCGCACTGCAATCAGCCGGCCCGCCATCCCAGAAGTCGGTCAGCTTCAGCTGCCGGGCCGAGTCAGGTAAGTGAACAGCTTTGATTGCGCCATCTATTTCCGCCAGCAGCAAACAATGGTCATCTGGATTTCATCCGAGCTTCGGATCCAGACAGGGGATAGCGCTTTCGATCGACGAGCATCGCCACCTGTAAAGGTTCGCAATCATTCGACCGTGACCGATTTTGCGAGATTGCGCGGCTGGTCTACATCTGTGCCCATGAAGAGCGCCGTGTGGTAGGCAAGAAGCTGTATCGGCAGCGAGAAGACCATCGGCGCGATAATCTCGTCGACAGCCGGCAGCACGAGCGTGTGCATGGTATCGAGTTTCGATGCGGCTGCCCCTTTTTCATCGGTGATGAGGATAATCCGCCCTCTACGGGCAGCCACTTCCTGCATGTTGGAGACGGTCTTGTCGAAAAAGCGATCATGGGGCGCGATGACGATCACTGGCATGTTGTCGTCTATCAATGCGATCGGACCGTGCTTCAATTCACCCGCCGCATAGCCCTCGGCATGGATGTAGGAAATCTCCTTGAGCTTCAGCGCACCTTCCATCGCTAGCGGGAAACTGGTGCCACGGCCGAGATACAGGACGTCACGACACTTTGACAGTTCGCGCGACAGGAACTCGATCTCCGACTGGATGCTGTTGAGTACCTGGCCCATGACGCGCGGCACTTCGGCGAGGCTCCTGACGAGCGCCTGGAGCTCGTCTTCGGTTACGGTCCCGCGGGCTCTGGCGGCGCCGATGGCAAGTGCGGCTAGAACGGCAAGCTGGCAGGTAAAAGCCTTGGTGGAGGCGACGCCGATCTCCGGTCCGGCAAGGATCGGGAAGACCGCATCGGCCTCCCGAGCGATGGTCGATTCGCAGGCATTGACGATAGCGCCAATTTTCAGCCCACGCTCCTTGCAGTACCTCAACGATGCGAGCGTATCAGCGGTTTCGCCGGACTGCGAAATGAAAAGAGCCGCCGACTGCGGCGACAACGGGATCTCGCGGTAACGGAATTCGGACGCAACGTCGATTTCAACTGTCAGGCGCGCATAGCGCTCGAACCAGTATTTTCCGATCAGTCCGGCGAGATAGGCGGTCCCGCAGGCCGAGATCGCCAAGCTCGGGATCCTGGCGAAATCGATGCCAGAAACCGTGTCGGCGCGATTCTCTATGATGTTGCTATAGTGACGGAGAGCATGGGCGATGACTTCGGGCTGCTCGTAGATTTCCTTCTCCATGAAGTGGCGATGGTTGCCCTTGTTGGCCAGATCGGCCGCGGCCGTGGAGGTATGGCGCGGACGCTCGACGGGATGGCCGTCGAAATCGAAGATATGGGCGCCCGAATTGCCGACAATGGCCCAGTCGCCCTCGATGAGATAGGTAATTTCATTGGTGAAGGGAGCAAGCGCGATCGCGTCGGAACCTAGGAACATCTCGCCGTCGCCGTGACCGATCGCCAGCGGTGGTCCGTTGCGCGCCGCCATGATGGTCGACGGATCATCTTCAAAGAGGACAGCAAGCGCATAGGCGCCCCTGAGGCGTTTCAGCATGGCACGCATCGCGTCTTGCCGCCTCATGCCGTCCCGGCGGTGTCTTGCCAAGAGATGCGCGACGACCTCGGTGTCGGTGTCGGTCTGGAACTCGGCGCCAGCCGCCGCCAATTCGTCCTTCAGCTCGGTGAAATTCTCGATGATGCCGTTATGGACGACGGCGACACCGTCGGTAAAGTGCGGGTGTGCATTGTGTTCCGTCGAGGCCCCATGGGTTGCCCAACGCGTGTGGCCGATGCCGATGTTGCCGCTCAGCGGCTCTTCCTTCAGTCTCCTCTCGAGATTGACGAGCTTGCCCTCGGCGCGCCGGCGGTGCAAGGCACCTTCGGTGATCGTCGCAACGCCGGCGGAATCATAGCCGCGATATTCCAAACGCTTCAATGCGTCGACTAACCGATCCGACACCGGCTGTTGCCCAACGATGCCAACAATCCCGCACATGTTCGTCTCCCCATTCTTGCCGGCAGCTTCAGCCCACGCGAGACGGATACCCATCCGGCCGCGTTCATTGGGGACCTTGTAGTAGTAGTCGGTAATATTGGTACAATTGATTGTAGGGATAACTATCATCCACCCCATGGATGAGCCGCGTTCGTGGGCCCTGATCTAACTTCTCGTTGCGCCTGACGCCCTCATGCCCGAACGCAAGCCCACACCCCGCGGCACGAAGGAACAATCGGCCATGCGCGAACCATCCCGGCTACGCACCTGACCACGGACCGCCGCCGCTCGTGATCACGCGGTGATCGGCATGATCACAAGCACTGTAGTTAGGCGGCGTCAGCGACGCATGATCGGCATCATCATCATCGGCAACGTCGGCGCCGTCGGCATGATTCACGTGTTCGTCACGTTGATCATAATCATCGTCGCCGCCGATCAAGTTTCTGATTGCCTGCCGCTTTGACGCGGCTTTCGCCGGTAGAGCTTAGCCCGCGATGGCCTATCAATACGCTGTTAGTCGGCATGGCCGAAACCGAGAGTCAGGCGGCGCACGCCACAGAGCACGTTCAGCGACCGTTTCAGTCAGCGCCGGCTTTCTTGGGGTTCGTAACGGTCATCAGGATTCTCGGGGCATGAATGCACTATCACGAAAGCGTTGGTTCTCAGTGCTTCGTCCGTATTACTCAAACCCGATTCCCGCAGCGGAAGAACTAGCCCCAATATCTCACAGAGTTGAAGTGCATCGGGATTCCGAATCAGAGAAAGTTGTTTTGCGACAACAGCTTAGCTTTGATCGAGGAGCACCCCGATGCAAACAGAGTGTATAACGGATCGGTTCGATTTTGCACCTGTTGAAAAGCGCGCGGTTGTGGCTGGTTTTGACGGTGGAACAATCACCCTCGGATGCCGGCGGGCTTTTGCTGGGGCTGACGGACCGGGCGATCGGGCTGGTCGGTCGCTTTGCCCGCTGCTTCGTGGATGCCCGCAATCCGGCGTTGATCGAGCATGAGGTGAAGACGTTGGTTGCGCAGCGGGTCTTCGCGCTGGCGCTCGGCTATGAAGATATCCACGATCATGACGAGCTGCGCCACGATCCGGTGCTGGCGGTGCTGACCGGCAAGCTCAAGGCACGCCGTCACAAGAAATGTGCGGCCGTCGCCGGCAAGTCGACGCTCAACCGGCTGGAATTAAGCCGGCCGCAGCCTTCGCGCTATCACAGGATCAGCCATGATCCGGCAGCGATCGAGGCACTGTTGGTCGACTTGTTCCTTGGCGCGCACGCGGCGCCGCCCGAGGAGGTCGTGCTGGATCTGGACGCCACCGACGATCCCCTGCACGGCAACCAGGAGGGACGGTTCTTCCACGGCTATTATGGCCACTACTGCTACCTGCCGCTCTACGTCTTCTGCGGCAATCACTTGTTATGCGCCAAGCTGCGGCCCGCCAACATCGACGCCGCCGCCGGCTCGGTTCAGGAGATCGAGCGCATCGTGCGCCAACTGCGCGGCCGCTGACCCAAGGTCCGCATCGTGCTGCGCGCCGATTCCGGCTTCGCCCGCGAGGAACTGATGGCCTGGTGCGAGAACAACGCGGTCGACTATCTGTTCGGCCTGGCCCGCAATGTGCGGTTGGCCCGGCACATCGGGGCCGAACTGGAAGAGGCCAGAGCAGAGAGTATCCTCACCAGCCGGCCCGCCCGCCGTTTCAAGGACTTCCTGTGGACCACCCGCAAGAGCTGGAGCTGCCGGCGCCGGGTCGTGGCCAAGGCCGAGTGGACGCAAGGCGAGGCCAACCCGCGCTTCGTCGTCACCTCGCTCGACGCCAAGGCCTGGCCGGCCCGCAGCCTCTATGAGGACCTCTACTGCGCCCGCGGCGAGATGGAGAATCGCATCAAGGAATGCCAGCTCGACCTGTTCGCCGACCGCACCTCGGCGGCCACCATGCGCGCCAACCAGCTCAGGCTCTGGTTCGCCTCCATGGCCTATGTGCTGATCTGTGCGCTGCGCCGCATCGGCTTGGCCAACACTCGGCTCGCCAGGGCAAGTTGCGCCACCATCCGCCTCAAGCTGTTCAAGATCGGCGCCCTCGTCAGCATCTCGGTGCGCCGCATCAAGCTGGCCATGAACTCAGCCTGCCCGTTCCAGCGCGAATGGGCTCTCACATACGCCAGACTATCGGCAGCCGCTTGAGCGCCCCATCCATCCCTTCCCCTCAACAGCAAGGAACATCGCCGAAAGCAACAACCGCGCCGTGCGGCGATGGCTCTTGCCTGCAACTCATTCGCTCGCAAAAGCGCCGCAACAGACCCATGCCCCAAGACAGTGTGAGATATCCGGGCTAGGCGCGTGTCACGTTTTGTACAAGGCACAATAGCAGTGAGAAATGGAGATTGATGCCTGCGCGTTTTCGGATAAGACAATCACCGAGCTGTCACCCGAATCACATCAGGAACTGTCTATAGCCACCGCCCATCAGGTAGCGGCCACGTTGGATGGCGCGACGCACCTGATCGCGAAGATGGCTACCTGGATGAGACCAATCTTCTTCGACACGGCGTCTCCCGAACAGGGCAATGGCGATCTCCTGATGAGATGCTCCCGCAAGCGAGCCATCCAAAGCCTGGAGCACGATACGCAGACGCGCTCCGCGGGGTTCCGGCGGAAAGCAAGCAGCTGCCAGGCGGCCGCAACCACTGATGTCGTTCAGGAACTGAAGGGCAGCGACATGGAACTTCAGGTGCTGCGGCTGCACGATCGCGTCGACATATAGCCGCAACGGGCGGAGAACGGATGCACCGGAAAGGGCGATCTGCAGACTCCGGCAGTCCTCCCTCAGCAGCACGTGCTGCACGCCGGCAGGTGTCAGCAGGATGTCCTTGCAGCATGAGAGCGACGAAAGATCAAGCGGTTCAAAATCGTGGTCGAGCCCAACCAGCTCCGCGGCCGCTCGTAGAATACGGGCGCAGTCGCGCGGATCCCAAAAGACCCTTGCCGACGTAGCGTCCCACTGTGGCGCGTCCGCGAAAAAGGAGGCTCCATTGTCTTAGGAAAGATGATCCTATCGTCAACTCGATTATGTTCATGTCGGCCTGGGCTCCGACAATGCAGGCGGACGGTGCCATTTTGGCGTGGTCGCGCTGGAATTGTGGATTGCGCCGAAGGAACTCCCAGGCCCAGGCAGTGCGTGGCAATCGTCTGGCGTAGTGGTAAGCTTCGTGACGACGCCAGTCCGGCCAGCATACAAGACCGGCCGTCGCTTCCTTGGGCAGACCAGCATCCTTCACGGCTCAGGTGTCCACAATGCCGACGGGCCTAGAACCGGTTGCCACAGTACCGGTCCGCTCAGACGTCCCCTGCTGCGGATGCGCAAAAGGCTCGCGCGGGAAATCTCGAGAAACCCGGCCACCGCCTCCGTTTTGCCGACGGACTTGGGTTGTCCGATGCGCGACAATGGCCACGTCGCGAGGCGAAGGATCCGTTCCATGCGCGTGTCCGTCACCGTTACTATCCGGGTCAGATCCTTGGCCAAGCCGAACTCGATCATGCCCGCGAAGAGCTCGTAGGTTGCCTGGGCCAGTCCGCCCGCTGCCTTGGGCGCCGACGGAGGAAGATCGAGCGCGAAACGACTGCTCTCCCATATGTCGGAGGTCGAGGGCACGACGTCAGCACCCAGCAGCACCGGGAACGTGTCGCGCAACATTGTGGGTCCGGTGCTGGGCAAAAGACGCACGCAACCGCGAATTCGCCAGTCGGATCCCTTGAGGAGCAGATAGACAGGCTTCAGACCATCAAACGGGTCTGTTTCCATCTGGTCTTCGGTATCAACTTCCCAATCGAGCCTTTCCTTGAACACCCGAAACCTCAGCCCGTGCATCTCTTTGAGCTCGCTTGCGAACTCGTCGTAAAGGTCTGGTGTTATCAGCTGCATCATGGTCGCCTCCGTGCGGGATGTGTTCCCGCCATCGAAGGGCAAAGCCGGCAGCGATGCAGCCTGTAGAGGTTTACAGCTATCGTGGCCGACGAATCAGGATCTCGCCTGGCCGGAGGCAGCCAGTCGTGCAACGGCCTGGTTGATCGTGCGAACGCCAAGCTTTGCCTTGGCGTTTTCCAGATGAAAGGTCACGGTGCGCTTTGAGACGCCGAGAAGCTGGCTGATAACCCAAGCCGACTTGCCGCGCGCCGCCCATTTCAGGCACTCGAACTCCCGCGGGGTGAGCGTTACACCATCCACCACGCGATCGTCGGCGAGCCTGCGCCGGACATGGATATGAAAGTTGATGGCCACCAGCTGCAATGCTTTTTCGTAACGTGTCAGTGACCGCAACAGAGGCGGGCGGGACTCGTCGGAAGCAAAGGTCAGGGCAGCAAACCGGCCGCAATGATCATGCATGGATATCGTCAGGCCGCCGCGGATGCCAAACTCAGCCGCACTCTCCAGAATTTGTTGCTGCGAATTCGGCAGACAGTGCCGAGCGCGATCCACACCCCAATCAAAGGTATCCCAGCCTTGCAGCCCGCGCAGGATGACCGGATCAAGACTGTGGTACCGCTGTTGCAGATAACGTGATGTCCAGGATGAAGGATAGTTTGAGATCAATTGCGGGGCCTCGCCGGGGGCCGACGGGTAAGTGAAATAGGCGAATAGCGGAAAATCGAAGCCGGCTGCAGCGGATGCCATTGCCTCACGGAGATCGGCAGCATCAACACTTGCAGACAGTTGCTCGACGAAGTTCTCAAACACGCGATGCATTTGCGCTTTGCGTAACCTCCGTGATCGCTCGATGCCAGGCAGAGACCTTGTTTTAAACGATCCCGGACGGATACAGCGCGTGCCGAGAACCCCGTTAACCTGTTGAAACCCGTGATATTCTGACGTTGTCTATGAGCCGTGTACCGCCGAGCCAGGCCGCGACAAGCAAGCGTGCAGGTCGGTCAAGGCTTGTCATCGGTCGCAGATCTGCCTCGTCGCGAAGTTCCAGGTATTCGACCTCGCGATAGCCCGCAGCCAGAATTGCTGCGCGCGCTTCGGCAAGCGTTGGCAGGACGGGCGAGTCGCGGGCAAGCCGCTCAGCCGTCTCGAGCAAGACCGATGATAGCTCGGGGGCAACAGCACGCTCTGCTGGCGAGAGCCGGACATTGCGCGATGATAGTGCAAGACCGTCGGCTTCGCGGACTGTCGGACAAGGAACAATGGTGATTGGAATATCCAGGTCCCGGGCCATACGCCTGACTAGCTGAAGCTGCTGAAAGTCCTTTTCGCCAAAGAAGCCGAAGTCAGCGCTGGTCTGCAGGAAGAGCTTGGCGACGACGGTCGCCACGCCATCAAAATGTCCCGGCCGGAAGGCACCGCACAGGCCCTCGCTGACACCGGACACCGAAACGGTCGTGGCGAAGGCCGCCGGATACATTTCCTCTGCATCCGGCGCATAAAGCAGGTGCGCGCCAAGCGGTGCCAGCTTGGCGGCATCCTCGTCCTCGGTGCTCGGATACGCGGCGAGATCGGCCTGGCTGTTGAATTGCTTCGGGTTGACGAAGAGCGTCACGATCACCCGGTCGGCCTTCTCGAGTGCCGCGCGCACCAGGCTGAGATGGCCCTCATGCAGGACGCCCATCGTTGGCACCACGGCAATCCTCACGCTCTCGCGGCGCCATGCGGCGACAATTTCGCGAAGCTGGGCAACGCTCCTGACAATCGGCACGCTCACGCTGCTTCTCCGCTCTTGGTGGCGTCCGCGTCGGCGGGCTTGCGCGCATCGGCAAACACGTGCTCGGCGGCCGGAAACTGGCGCTCCTTCACTTCCCGCGCATAGGCCGCGATCGCAGCCGTAGCGGCCTCCCCCATTTCAGCATAGCGCTTGACGAATTTGGGCCGGAAGTCGCCGAAGAGGCCCAGCATGTCGTCGACGACGAGAATCTGGCCGTCACAGGCTGCCGAGGCACCGATGCCAATGGTCGGGGTCGCCACCTCCCCGGTGATCCGGCGGGCGAGCGCCTCGGGAACCTTCTCCAGCACGACCGCAAAGGCGCCCGCTTCGCTCACCGCAAGCGCGTCGCGCCTGATGCGCTCGGCATCCCCGCCTCTGCCCTGCACGCGGTAGCCACCGATGGTGTTGATCGCCTGCGGCGTCAAGCCGACATGGGCCATGACCGGCACGCCGCGCGCGGCGAGGAAGCCGATCGTCTCTGCCATCGTTTCGCCGCCTTCGAGCTTGACGGCCGCGCAGCCGGTCTCGGCCATGACGCGCGCGGCATTGCGGAAAGCCTGCTCGGGGCTTTCCTCGAAGGAACCGAACGGCAGGTCGACGACCATCAGCGCCTGCTCGAGGCCACGGCGCACGGCCTGGCCGTGCGTGATCATCATCTCCAGCGTCACACCGAGCGTCGAGGGCAGGCCGTGGAGAACCATGCCGACGCTGTCGCCGACCAGCACCACATCGCAATGGGGATCGACAAGCCGGGCGACTGGCGTCGTGTAGGCGGTAAGGCAGACGAGCGGCGTCCCACCTTTGCGCGAACGAATATCCGGCGGTGTGATCGCCTTGGTGTCACCAAACGCACTCAATGGACCCTCCTTCCCCAACGTTACCAACCGCGGGTGTCGCGTTTGCCACATTTTTGTGCAAGTGCGAAGAGCTAAAAATGGCCGTGCAGCTGTGCGGTGTTGACGTGCGGACAGGCGCGCTTACACTTAAATCGATTCAGGCGCCCCCGAGCTGGCCAACCACTTTCGCGAACATGGACGATCAGGCAAAAGGACCCAGGAAAGACAGAGCCGCCGTCAAGGCCGACGAAGTCAAAGTGGACCTGATCGCCTTTGTCGTCGCCGTAAACGACAGTGAACCCTGTGTCCTCACCATCGGCCAGGCGGACACCCTTCCCTCCGGACCATTTGCGCTTGAGCACCGATCGCTGCAATCCGGTTTGAGGGGGTGGGTCGAGCAGCAGACCGGCCATCCGCTGGGGTATATTGAGCAACTCTACACCTTCGCGGATCGGGATCGCATCGGCGCCGAGCGCCAGCAGCGCGTCATCTCCATCAGCTATCTCGCATTGACCCGCAAGGAACAGGCAGCTGGCTCGCCCAAGTGCGGCTGGCAGAGCTGGTATGAATATTTTCCATGGGAGGACCACCGCTCCGGCACGCCTCCGGTCGTGCTGGACGTTCTGCGACCGCGCCTGATTGAATGGGCAGACGGCGTCAGCGACGCGGCCACGCGACGTGAACGCTGGCAGCGGGCGACGATAGCCTTCGGCTTCGACGACCGCCTTTGGAACGAGGAACTCACGCTTCAACGCTATGAGTTAGTCTACGAAGCAGGCCTGGTCCAAGAGGCCGGAAGCGGACGGGACGCGACGCTGCCGCTGGTGCCCAGCAAGTCTATGGTCGCCGATCATCGCCGCATCGTGGCGACCGGCATTGCGCGGCTGCGCTCCAAGATCAAATACCGGCCGGTCGTCTTTGAGCTGATGCCGCCGGTCTTCACGCTTTTGCAGCTGCAGCGAACCGTGGAGGCGCTTGCCGGCAGGCTCGTGCGTAAGCCGAACTTTCGCCGGCTGATCGAGCAGCAGGAGCTGGTCGAAGAGACCGGAGAGGCAACCGCGGAGACCGGCGGCCGGCCAGCGAAGCTTTACCGGTTCCGCCACGCCGTTCTCGACGAGAGGGTCATCGCCGGGACAAAATTGCCGCTGGCGCGGGGTTGACATCGCTTATACTCACAGCAAGTATATGCTGGTTATTTTCAACTAGAGTATAAGCTGGAGGGGTCGATGAGCGCCGTGCTGCCTGCGACCGCGTTTCTCTACGAGCGCGTCCGACGAGTGATCCCGCCGATCGAATGGCCGGCTTTCGTCGAGGATATCGAGGCGATCCTTGCACTGAAGCGCGAGCGCAACGCCATCATCCTGGCGCACAACTATCAGACCCCCGAGATCTTCCATTGCGTGGCCGACATCGTCGGCGACAGCTTGGCACTGGCCCGCACGGCTGCGACGATCGAGGCGCAAGTCATCGTGCTGGCCGGCGTACATTTCATGGCCGAAACGGCCAAGCTGCTCAATCCGCAAAAGACGGTGCTCATTCCCGACCTGCGGGCAGGCTGTTCGTTGGCGGAATCGATCACGGCAGAAGACGTGCGCTTGATGCGCCAGCGTTATCCCGGCGTGCCGATCATCACTTATGTCAACACGTCGGCCGAAGTGAAAGCCGAGTCGGATATCTGCTGTACATCCGGCAACGCCAAGGCGGTCGTCCAATCCCTTGGCGTTCCCCAGGTGATCATGTTGCCGGACGAATATCTGGCCCAGAATATCGCCGCCCAGACCGATGTGCAGATCATCGCCTGGAAAGGGCATTGCGAGGTGCATGAGCGCTTTACACCGGCCGACATCCGCGAGTTGCGCGAAAGCCATCCCGGCGTGATCGTGCTCGCGCATCCCGAATGCCCGCCCGACGTCGTGGCTGAAGCAGATTTTTCCGGCTCGACCGCTGCCATGTCCGACTATGTCGAAAGGCAAAGGCCGGCACGTGTCGTGCTGATGACGGAATGTTCGATGAGCGACAACGTCGCGTTAGCGCACCCAGAGGTCGAGTTCATCCGGCCCTGCAATTTGTGCCCGCACATGAAGCGGATCACGCTTGCCAACATCCGCATGGCGCTCGAGCAGAACCACCATATCGTAACCATCGAACCCGGGATCGCCGGGCGCGCGCGGCTTGCGGTCGAACGGATGCTGGCAATTTGAGCGCCGATGTCCGCAGCATCTTCGGGCGGCCGATCATCATCGGCGGCGGCATCGCCGGACTGATGACCGCGCTTCAACTGGCGCCGGAGCCGGTGCTGCTTCTGTCCAGGACGCTGCTGGGAGCTGACAATTCGAGCACGTGGGCACAGGGTGGTCTGGCTGCAAGTTTCGGCGAAGACGACGATCCGGAACTGCACCTGGCCGATACGCTTGCCGCCGGGGATGGTCTCTGCGACACAGACGTGGCGAGCCGCATCCTCCAAGCCGCGCCCAAGGCGATAGAGGGGCTTGCGGGCTTTGGGGTTCCCTTCGACCGTACGTCGAAAGGATCACTGTGCCTCGGATTGGAGGCCGCACACAGCCGACGTCGCATCGTTCATGCGCATGGTGACGGCACCGGGCGTGAGATCATGCGTGCCCTGATCGCGGCTGTGCGTTCCACTCCGTCGATTGTTGTCGTGGAGGGCGTGGAAGCGCGCCGACTGGCGGTGCGAGAGAATGCGATCCGAGGCGTCTGGGCGAGCGGTTCGATAGGACCTGTCTTCTTCGGCTCACGGCGGGTCGTCCTCGCCACCGGTGGGATCGGGGGACTGTTTCTCGACACCACCAATCCTTCGGGCAGTTGCGGACAGGGCCTGGCGCTTGCGGCCCGCGCTGGAGCTGTCCTTGCCGACCTCGAGTTCATCCAGTTCCACCCGACCGCGCTTGACGGCCCGGAACGCCCTATGGCGCTGGTCAGCGAGGCCGTCCGCGGCGAAGGTGCTGCCCTGATCGACGAAACCGGCCAGGCTTTTCTCCAGAGCGTGTCAGGGGCGGAACTTGCGCCTCGTGATGTCTTGGCGCGCGCCGTCTGGAACCATCTTGCCAACGGCCACCGTGTTTTTCTCGACGCGCGGCAACGGCCTGGCCCGGAATTTGCTCGACACTTCCCGACAATTGCATCAGCCTGTCGTGGAGCCGGCATCAATCCCGCGCGCGATCTCATCCCCATTCGTCCGGCCCAACACTACCACATGGGTGGCGTTGCCGTGGACGGCTCCGGTAGGACGTCCGTCAAGGGGCTGTGGGCCTGCGGCGAAGTCGCTTCGACAGGACTGCATGGCGCCAACAGGCTCGCCAGCAATTCCTTGACCGAGGCCGTCGTGTGCGCGCGCTGGGTCGCTGAAAGTGTCGCCGGAACGCCTGCTCGCAGAACAAGGCCTGCGGTTGCGGACGTTCACCCATCGCCCGCTCCGATACCCGTGCGTGTTTTCCTGTCGCGCGCACTCGGTATCGTCCGGGATGGTGAAGGTCTGAAAGCAGCCGCATATGCCTTGTTGCCGCTCGCCGAAAGCAAGGACGCGGCCTCGGATCCGGCGGCTGTCGGGCTAATGATCGCGGTTGCCGCCCTGTTGCGCGAAGAAAGCCGCGGCGCTCATTACCGGACAGACTTTCCTCATCATGCGACTGTCGCCCGACGGTCCGAAATCACCCTCGAAGCCGCCTTGGCCGCTGCGCGGGAACTCGGACACTCGCCAAGCCTCGAAGGGGCAAAATGATGACGCTCTCACCGCTTCCCACGGTCATGCTTGAGCCGCTTGTAAGGGCAGCTCTTCTTGAAGACCTTGGCAGAGCCGGCGACTTGACCACGGAGGCCATCATCCCGAAGGCACACCAAGCGGGAACCGTGCTGGCGGCGCGCCAGTCCGGAGTTGTCGCCGGCCTCGATCTGGCGATGCTCGCTTTCCGCTTGATTGATCCTGATGTCGAAATTTCGGTGGAGCGGGCAGACGGCTGCAATGTCATGGATGGAGAGGTCATTGCATCAGTGGTTGGCCCTGCCCGGGGCATTCTCACAGCCGAACGGACGGCACTCAATTTTTTGTGCCATCTGAGCGGCATCGCTACAGCAACGGCATCGATCGTCGCTGCGGTTCGTGGATATGGCGCGAAGATCGTCTGCACGCGCAAGACGACGCCCGGATTGAGGGCAGTCGAAAAGTATGCGGTGCGCGCGGGTGGCGGATCCAATCACCGTTTCGGCCTCGACGACGCAATTCTGATCAAGGACAACCACATCGCCATCGCAGGCGGCGTTCGCCCGGCGCTCGAGCGAGCACGAAGACGGGCCGGTCATCTCGTCAAGATCGAAGTCGAGGTCGATACGCTGGCCCAGTTGGAGGAGGTACTTGGCTTCGCTCCCGATGCGATTCTGCTCGACAACATGTCCCTCGCCGATCTTCGCCGGGCCGTCGCAATCGTTGGCGGCCGTGCTATCACCGAGGCTTCTGGCGGGATCGCATCCGATACAGCGCGAGCGATTGCCGCGACCGGCGTCGATCTGATTTCGGTCGGCCGACTGACCCACAGCGCGCCGATCCTGGATATCGGCCTCGACTATTGGGGCTCATGATTGTCTGAGGAACGAACAGGATCGAATCAACTGTCCTTTCCGATCGTCGTCAATCAGACAGCAAAGCAAGGCAGAACCGGAGGAACAGCATGGACATGCAAACAGCCAGTCCAACGCAGACATCGCCACAGGCTCAATCCCCTGACCCTGGAGCGTGGACCCTGGAGAAGGCTCAGGCACTTCACGATGCCCCCTTCAACAATCTCCTCTTCCTCGCGCAAACCGTGCACCGCCAGAATTTCGATCCCAATAAGGTCCAGCTCAGCCGGCTGCTCAGCATCAAGACGGGCGGATGCCCCGAGGATTGCGGCTATTGCAGCCAGTCGGCGCATCACGAGACCGGCCTGAAGGCGTCGAAGCTGATGGAGGTCCGGCGCGTCGTCGCCGAGGCGAAGAAAGCGCGTGACGCCGGCGCAACCCGCTATTGCATGGGCGCGGCCTGGCGAAACCCCAAGGCGCGCGACATGGATGCGGTGGTGGCGATGGTCGAAGGCGTCAAGGCGCTGGGCATGGAGACCTGCATGACGCTCGGCATGCTCGATCGTGAGCAAGCCGCTCGACTGAAGCAGGCTGGTCTCGACTACTACAACCACAACATCGATACGTCAGAACGCTACTACAGCGAGGTCATCTCGACCCGCAAGTTTGCCGACCGGCTGGATACACTCGCCAATGTCCGCGACAGCGGCATCAAAGTCTGCTGCGGCGGCATTGTCGGCATGGGCGAAGAGCCTGTGGACCGGATCGACATGCTGGTGACGCTGGCCAACCTGCCTGAACATCCGCAAAGCGTTCCGATCAACATGCTGATCCCGATCGAGGGCACCCCGCTTGCCGAGGCTAAACCGATCGAGCCGATCGAATTCGTGCGTGTGATCGCACTGGCTCGTATCATGATGCCGAAATCGCACGTGCGACTTTCGGCCGGCCGCACCGCCATGACCGACGAGATGCAGGCGCTGTGCTTTTTTGCCGGCGCCAACTCGATCTTCGTCGGCGACACGCTGCTGACGGCGGACAATCCCGGTGTGGACAAGGATACCCTGCTGTTCCGGCGCCTTGGCATCGAGCCGATGGAACTCGAGGCGCAATGAACGGGGCACCGCTTGCCCGCTATGAGGCGACCTTGCAGGGACTGGCGCGCAAGGACCGGCTGCGGACGCTGAAGCTGCGCGCCGGGCGCGACTTCTCGTCGAACGACTATCTCGGGCTTGCCGCCTCCAAAAGACTTGGCGAAGCGGTTGCGGCGGCGATTGCGCGTGGCACGCCGGTTGGCGCCACCGGGTCGCGGCTGTTGCGCGGCAATGCGCCGGAACACGAGCAGCTCGAGGCAGACGCGGCGGCATTCTTTGGAGCCGACCGCGCGCTGTTCTTCGGCAGCGGCTACATCGCCAACTTCGCTCTGCTGACGGCGCTGCCGCAGAAGGGCGACCTTTTGATCCTCGATGAGCTCGCCCATGCCAGCATGCATGAGGGTGCGCAGGCCGGGCGCGCACAGTTGGTGCTGGCCGCGCACCACGACGTCGATGCTGTCGAGGATGCGATCACACGTTGGCGCGCCGAAGGCGGCATGGGATGCGTCTGGATCGCGGTGGAAAGCCTTTACAGCATGGATGGCGATTGCGCGCCTTTGGAGAGCCTGGTCGCGCTTGCCGATCGGCACGACGCATTCATCGTCATTGACGAGGCGCATGCCACCGGCGTCTGGGGACCGGACGGCCGGGGGCTGGCCGCCGCTTTCGAGGGCCGCGACAACATCGTCGCGCTCCACACCTGCGGCAAGGCGCTCGGCGCATCTGGTGGGCTCGTGACCGGGCCGAGGACACTGTGCCAGTATCTGATCAACCGTTGCCGGCCATTCATCTACGCCACAGCGCCATCGCCGCTGATGGCGGTCGCGGCGCGCGAAGCGCTCGCCATGCTCGCCGACGAGCCTATGCGGCGTGTTCAGCTACATGAACGCGTTGCCCTCGCAGGCCGCCAATTGGTCGATCGCTGCGGCGTCACGCCCAGCGGCTCGCAAATCCAGCCATTTGTCATCGGCGATGTCAGGCGCACCATGGCAGTGTCGGCGCGCCTGCAGGCCCGCGGCTTCGACATACGCGGCATTCGTCCGCCGACCGTGCCCGAGGGCACGTCACGGCTGCGCATCTCACTGACGCTCAATATCGGCGAAGCCGACATTTCCGCCATGGTCGAGGCGCTCGTCGAGGTGTTGGCCCAGACATGACCGGAGGCGACATGACCAAGCGCATCGTCATCACCGGAACAGACACCGGAATTGGCAAGACGGTGTTTTCGGCCGGGCTTGCCGGCCTGCTTGACGGTTTCTACTGGAAGCCGGTGCAATCGGGCCTCGACGGCGAGACCGACAGCGAGGCGGTTGCACGGCTTGCCGGGCTTCCGTCGGGGCGCGTGCTGCCGGAAGCCTACCGCTTGAAGAGCCCGCTTTCGCCGCATCGTTCGGCCGAAATCGACGACGTTTCGATCGAGGCTGCCGATCTTTCGTTTCCGGTCCTGCCGACACCGCTCGTCATCGAAGGCGCCGGCGGGCTGATGGTGCCGCTGAACCGCCGGACAAGGTTCATCGACATATTCGAGCAATGGCAGTTGCCGGTCATTCTGTGCGCCCGCACCGCGCTCGGAACAATCAATCATACCCTGCTGTCGATCGAGGCCCTGCGGGCGCGCGCTATCCCGCTGGCTGGCATCGCCTTCATCGGCGATGAGATGACCGATACGCAACGGACGATCATGGAATTCGGCGACGTGCCGCAACTCGGCAGGCTGCCGCACCTCGATCCGCTGACGGACAAAACGCTGAGACAAGCGATGATTGCCGGCTTCGACCTCGCTTTGATTGCCGGAGGCGGATAATGCCGCAATCCCGTGTGTGGCATCCCTTCACCCAGCACGCGCTCGAGCCGGCGATCCCTGAAATCGTCCTGACTGAAGGCGCCTACCTCCACAAAGCCAATGGCGCGCGCATTCTGGACGCCATTTCCTCCTGGTGGGTGGTCACCCATGGCCACCGCCATCCCCGCATCATGAAAGCTATCGAGACGACCGCCTCGAGCCTCGACCAGATCATCTTTGCAGGCTTTACGCACGAGCCAGCCGAATGCTTGGCCAAGGCGCTTGTCGGACTCGCTCCCGCCGGACTCGACTGGGTGTTCTATTCCGACAGCGGCTCGACCAGCGTCGAAGTCGCGCTGAAGATGGCGCTCGGCTATTTCCGCAACATCGGCGCGCCGCGCTCGCGCATCGTCGTCATGGAGCACAGCTATCATGGCGACACCATCGGCACGATGAGCGTCGGTGCCCGTGGCGTGTTCAACGCCGCCTACGAACCCTTGCTGTTCGAGGTCGACACCATTCCCTTCCCGGCCGGCGGCCGCGAGCAGGAAACGCTGGATAGATTCGAGGCCGTCAGCCGCGACCGGCGCGCCGCCGCGCTGATCGTCGAACCGCTCGTGCTTGGCGCCGGCGGCATGCTGATGTATCCGGCCTGGGTTGTCACCGAATTGAAGAAGATCGCCGAGACCTCCGGCATGCTGCTGATCGCTGATGAGGTGATGACCGGCTGGGGCCGCACCGGGAGCATGTTCGCCTGCGAGCAGGCGAACATCTGTCCGGACATGCTGTGCACCTCGAAGGGCCTGACCGGTGGCGCAATCCCGCTGGCCGCCACGCTTGCCACCGATGCCATCTTCCATGCTCATTGTTCGGCGGATCGCAAGAAGACGTTTTTCCACTCGAGTTCCTACACGGCCAATCCGATTGCCTGCGCGGCAGCATTCGCCAATGTCGAGATCTGGCGTGACGAGCCGGTGGTCGAGCGGATCGCGGCCTTGAGCGAGAGACAGGCCGCCGGGTTTCGACGCTTTCGCGACAATGCCAACTTCACCGACAGCCGCGCGATCGGCACGATCCTGGCTCTCGACCTGCGCGCCGGCTCTGCCGGCTATCTGGCCGAGATCGGACCTAAGCTGCGGGCCTTTTTCCTCGAGCGCGGCCTGCTTGTGCGCCCGCTCGGCAATGTCCTTTATCTCCTGCCGCCCTATTGCGTCACCGGCGACGAGCTCGATCGGCTCCATGACGCGATCGAGGAGGCCGGCGAACGCTTCGGCTCAAAGCCATGAGCAGGTTGTCGCGCCTTCTCGGGTTTGGCCATCATGCGCCTGGCCGAAAGGTGGCGAATGCCGAAATCGAGAACAATCTCGGCCTCGAACCGGGCTGGATCGAGCGGCGTACTGGAATCCGGTCGCGCTTCTGGGCAACGGACGAAGACACGCTGTCTGGTCTTGCTGCGCAGGCCGGCGCGATGGCGCTGGCCAGCGCCGGCATTGCGCGCCACGACATCGGTCTGCTGCTGCTTGCCACCTCGACGCCCGATCACCTCCTGCCGCCCAGCGCGCCCCTGGTCGCACATCGGCTGGGGCTCGGCCGCGCCGGCGCGATCGATCTCACCGGCGCCTGCGCCGGCTTCATCTATGCGCTGATGTTTGCGGACGGGTTCACCCGCCTGCACGGCAAAGCGAGCCTTGTTATCGCCGCCAATATCCTCAGCCGCCGCATCAATCCCTCTGAGCGCGCCAGCGCCGTGCTGTTTGCCGATGCCGCCGGCGCCCTCGTGATCGGTCCGTGCGAGGATACTGATCGGGGGATTCTCGGTGCCTCCGTGGATTCGGACGGCTCGCGCTACGGGCTGATCCAGATACCCGCGGGGGGAAGCAACGTCCCGTTTCATGGCGGCCTGGATCTCGGGCAGACCCGAATGACGATGACCGACGGACGCGAAGTGTTCGCAAAGGCCGTCGAGATGATGACCGATTGCTCGATAAGCGCGCTAGCCGCTGCCGGAGTGCGCCCACAGGATGTCGACCGGTTCGTGCCGCATCAGGCCAATGCTCGCATTTTCGATGCTGTCGGGAGCAACCTCGGCATAGCGGATCAAGCAATTGTCAAGACGATTGCCGAATACGGCAACTCTTCGGCCGCGACGATCCCGCTCTCACTGTCGCTCGCCAATCAAGCGGAGCCGTTTCGACCGGACGAAAAAATCCTTCTCGCGGCGGCAGGTGCGGGACTCAGCGGCGGGGCGCTCGTCGTCGGGATTTAGCCCAGCGAAGCTGCTCAACATCAGGACTGGCTCTGTGAGATGAATAGGACAACGGGGCCAATGCGAAAAATAGTCGCCGGCAAGCTGCACGCATCCACGTCACCGAAGCAAACCTCAACTACCACGGTTCGATAACGCTCGACCCTGACCACTGCGAAGAAGCCGGGATCCTTGCCAATGGATTCGTGGAGACATGGAGCAAGACTTCCGGCGCGTGCATCTCGACCTATGTCTTCCTCGGCGAGCGCGGCTCTCGATGCTGCATCCTCAACGGCGCGGCCGCCCGGAACCTGCCAGCCCACTCCATCCATCTGGACGAAGCGCACATTCCTGTCTGAAGCCGCGGATCGTTACGTTCGTCATCAACAATGTCGTCGGCTTCTCGCCGATGGCAATGCGCTGACGCGGACGGCGTTGACGATTACATCGGCAGGGGCGCTTCAGCAGAACTTTCGCGGGTTGATGGAGCAGCAGGAACTGGTGGAGGAGACCGGCGAAAGTGCTTTTGATACCGGCGGTCGGCCGGCGAAGCTTTATCGCTTCCGCCACCATGTCCTCGACGAAACGGCGGTCGCCCGGACAAAATTGCCGCTGGCGCGGGCTTGACATCCTTTATACTCAACGTAGAAATATACCCTTATAATCAATTCGATTATAACGAGAAATTCATTCGCACGGTCCGAACCCACGGTCTCGCTCGGGAAGCCCGTATGAGTGGATCGAAGTGATCTTGGAAATGAAACGCCCGAGGACGGGCTTTCAACCTTTGTCGTGAAGGAGGTGCCGCGCGAGTGGGCCAATGCCTTGCGGCAACGGTGAGGGATGTATACCGCCAGTAAACGCGTGCGTCAAAGTCGCTGTCGAATGTACAGTTCGTCTAAATGTGCAAGACGTTCGATTTGTGCAAGTAACACTTGGAAAAGTGTTGCATAAAAGAAACGTCTAATTATATAAAGCTGGCAAGCTAAACTTTAAACTTGCACAAATGAGCGTCGCGGATAGCGTCCCACTGTGAAGCGTGCACTGCGATGTGCGTCTGTTTCGATCGTGGGGGGCAAGACGGTCGTCAATTGATGTTCTTCCCTTTTTATTGAGAGGCAAAAGTTGAAGCCGCAAGACGGCTGCTAGGTTGCGCGCATACGAAAACGCAACACATCGCCGTCCCCCCAACTTCTTCAACGCTCTTTCGGAGGCTTGCTGAGGGAATGCTATTGGGAAAGCCAGATATGTCCGCGTCGAGTGATCTTGGGGATGAAAAGCGCCAGACCGAGCTTTCAAGCTTTGTCATGAGGGAGGTGCAGCGTATTCTTGCCCAATGCGATGAGGCGAAGCAGGGTGACAAGGCTGCTGTTGCGCCTTCTGGTTCTCCTTCCAACGAATTGACCGTCGTGGCCGCCGAATTTCTTGGTAGGCTCGAGGCCGAAGCAGCGCGACGGCTAAACGCCCAGGCGGGTGAGATCGCTTCGCGACCACGGGCAGCCGATCATCCGCTCGGGCATCCGGTTCTGAAAGATTGCCCGAGAGAAGGCGCGCGCATTGCAGAATGGGCCGGTCCAGTTGCGGGGTCGACGCATCTCGAGAGACGTTTTGGAATACCGCGGTCCACTTTGTATTGGTGGCAGCAACACAATGATGTGGTTGCCTTTCGGAGAGGCTCCCGTAAGCATGTATTTCCCCTAGCTCAGTTCATCGACGGCAGGCCTATGCCCGGAATCAGGCAGGTCCTTTCCTCGATCTCCGATCCCAGACTGGCTTGGCTGTGGCTGATCAGCCCCTCGCCTCTTCTCAAGGGTCGCGTCCCTATCGAATTGCTCAGAGAAGGTATGAACACAGAAGTTGTTACATCCGCCGCCCAGGCTGTTTCTCTGATTGAATCTATCTGACAATTGGCCGGATGCCGATGGCTTTCCGCGCATTATGTAAGTGCGCACAAGCAGATGTACCAATTGTGCGATTTGTGCAAATGTATAGTTGTTCGATTTGTGCAAGTAATACAATGTATTTAGTGACAATAATGCAACGGATACTTCTATATACGTTGGCAAACGGAATTTGAACTTGCACTAATTCGCCCGGTGAATAGCGTTCGAGCCGGGAAGGATGCATTGCGATGCGCATCTTTTTCGATCGTGGGGACCGGGAGCGGTTCGTCCATCGACGTCCTCGCCCTTTTCAAATCATTGAATGGAGATAAGTATGAACATCAAGAGCCTTCTTCTCGGCTCAGCTGCGGCTCTGATCGCAGCTTCCGGCGCCCGCGCCGCCGACGCGGTGACGGTCGCCGAGCCGGAACCGGCTGAATACGTCAAGATCTGCGACGTATATGGCTCGGGCTACTTCTACATCCCCGGCACCGAAACCTGCCTGCGCATCGGCGGCTATGTCCGTTACGACATCAGCGCTGGCGACGTTGGCTCCTACGACGGGGCGCGGACCCACGACGTCCAAGACGGCAGCGACCAGGGCACCTGGCGCAAGAACGCCCGCTTTGACCTAAGGACTTGGACCGGCCAGGAAACCGAACTCGGTACTTTGAAGACATACACCGAGACCAAATTCAATTTCGGTAACCGCAACGCCTATTCGGGTCCCGACAGTCCCCAGAACTATGCCTTCAACAGGGGCATCACACTAAACTTCGCCTGGATCCAGCTCGGTGGCCTTCGCGTCGGCAAGGACGAATCGGCGTTCGATACGTTTATCGGCTATGCCGGCAACGTCCTCAACGATACGCTCGTTCCCTACGGCGATTTCGACACCAACGTCGTGCAGTACTACTTCGACGCCGGCAATGGCTTCTCCGCCGTGGTATCGCTCGAAGAGGGTTCTGGCGTCGTCGGCACGATCGACAGCTACGTTCCGCATCTTGTCGGCGGCGTGAAGTACACGCAGGGCTGGGGCGCCATCAGCGGGGTCGTGGCTTACGACAGCAACTACGAAGAGGTAGCCGGCAAGGTCCGCTTGGATGTGAACGCCACCAACGAATTGTCCCTTTTCATTATGGCTGGCTATGGGACCGACGACAACCTAACCGATGGAACCTACGCCATTCCTGCCGGCGGCCGCGGCTTCTACAAGCAGTGGGGTGGCAACTGGGCCGTCTGGGGCGGCGGCACCTACAAGTTCAACGAGAAGACCTCTTTCAACCTTCAGGCGGCGTATGACGAGTGGAAGAACCTCGGCATTGCTGCCAATGTCGCCTACGATATCGTTCCTGGTCTGACGATCACGGCCGAAGTCGACTATCTCCACGCTGGCAAGTTCGGGGATGTGGACTTCTCTAACTGGACCAATGCCGACAAGAAGAACAGCGTCGGCGGTCTGCTCCGCTTCCAGCGCTCGTTCTGAGGATTGAAGAGCCCGTTGCCGCGTTCGGAGCGGTAACTGCGAGCCTAATTTGCGGCCGAACCATTGTGGTGAGGCTTGTAGAGGTTTCGGCGAATTGCTTGATCACGGACCTCCAATCCGAGCATTTCGTCGATGAGAAGGGCGCCCTGTTCCCGGGCGCCCTTTTTTTAAGGGTTATCATCAGACTCTCTCCCGGGGGAACTGTGGGTAAGAAACAACGCATCGTCCTGCAGGCAGCTGTTTTGGCGTCTGCCTTTGGCTTTTTTTTGCTGATCCTGATCCTGCAGATGGTCAGTTTTTTGGTTGACTAGGCACGCGCAAGCGGGATGGATCGCGCAGAGACACGCGGAAGTTTTTTTCGCCAGCGAAACCCCGACGACCTGATGGGGAGTCGCGCCAGCAGGGTGGGCGCCACGTCCAGTGCCACCGACCCTGCGAGATGCCGATCGTTGGCGCGTCTGTCAGTTCGCGCGGCCATATTCATTCTGGTGCCGATCTGTTGCCTTTTCTGCTTTTCCCATGCGTTTTAGGCCGAGCCATTTGTGAAGCGGGCGGTCAATGGATCTGCGCCTCGCGATTGCCTGCCGTTGCCTGGTTGATCTGGGCGGCATAATCCGAGAGCGAACGCTGCAACCGCGGTTCGAATTGCGCGAAGTTGAACCGGACTTCATCCGCCGTCAGGAACTGGTGGGTTGCGCCGGGAAAGCCGGCGACCATCACAAGGTCGCCTTCCTTGACGCCTTCACAGGCTATGGGTAGCCAACTCTTCGGCCGGTAAGGCACATTGTCGCGCGCATTTGGCCGGGAGGAACCATCAGGAGCGACATAGGCGCGATAAAAGCCGAAGTCGCCTGTGTGGCGCGGCCACATCCAATTGTCCGTTTCGCCGCCGAAGGTTACCGATGCCGAGCGCGGGCGCATAGACAAGGCGCACGTCCTCGATTTCGAGCTTCTGCTGGAGATAGTAGGAGGCGCCGCCATAATAGGCCCCTACGTCGCAGCGGCGATTGGGCTGTCCTTCACATGCGGCGATCAGGGCCTTGCGGTTCGTGGCGAGCCGCTCATAGCGGGCAAACTCATTCAGCTTGTCCGAGACGCCCTTGAGCATTTCGGCGGTCACATCCCGCACGTCCTCGATCACATAGATTCGGCTGCCTGGCGCCGCGGGCAATTCTTCACCCAGGGCTCTTCGCCAGAAAGCCGTCTGTGAGATAGTCCTGGCCCTCCTTGCTGTGGTATTGGATGGATTCGAACACGCAGTGATGATTGGTTGCGACCAGCCCTTGTGGACTGACGAACGAGGCGGAGCATCCGCCCAGTGATACGATCGCGTTGAGCGGGTCAGCGTCCAGACGGCCCAGCTGGGCGGGATCGATCTGGAGCCCATCCGCGCGCATGGCCGCGCCCACTTCCGCAGTCTGGCCCGGCATCCACATACCTTCGTCCGCCGACGTAGCCGTGACCGTCCAGAGCAAGGCGATGGCAGTTGCTTTGGCCAAACATTTCAAATTCGAGTTCATGCTGACTGTCGCTCTCATCTTGCCTCCTGTTCTCCGCAGATTGGATTGGTGACTATCGGGATGGCCGGAGTCCTGGCGCCCGCGCGGCGGCCAATACCGTAAAGACCCTGTGGACCCGTTAACCGCAACAGTCCTGATGGC
Organism: Mesorhizobium sp. M0166; assembly: GCF_040322255.1. NCBI lineage: Bacteria > Pseudomonadati > Pseudomonadota > Alphaproteobacteria > Hyphomicrobiales > Phyllobacteriaceae > Mesorhizobium > Mesorhizobium sp. M0166. Next base: position 23,482 of record NZ_JAMYTD010000059.1, read on the forward strand.
GCTCACCTCTCATATTTGTCGCGCGCAACGTTTGCGGATCATCCGCTGCACCAATCGTGCCAAATGAATAAAGCCTTCAATTACAAATGGTGAGCCGCCTCACCCATGTCCTATCTCCGACGTCGTTCACGTAAAAGGCTCGGTGCTTCCACGCTCTTTTGCTCTTCGCCCGTCCCTCTTCCGTCTTGACTAGCAGGAGCCTACGGCCTATCTCACTGCCGCGTTAGCACTCCCCCAAGATGAGTGCTAACCACGCTCCGGCAACGGAGAACCGTTCAACATCCGCACCAGGGAAATCCAAAAATGGCAAAGTCGAATTTCCGGCCGCTGCATGACCGCGTGGTCGTTCGCCGCGTCGAGTCCGAAGCGAAGACCCCCGGCGGGATCATCATCCCCGATACGGCTAAGGAAAAGCCGCAGGAAGGCGAGATCATCGCCATCGGTTCCGGCGCCCGTGACGAGGTCGGCAAGCTCGTCCCGCTGGACGTCAAGGCCGGCGACCGCATCCTGTTCGGCAAGTGGTCGGGCACCGAAGTCAAGCTCAACGGCGAAGACCTTCTGATCATGAAGGAAGCGGACATCATGGGCGTCATCGGCTGACACGCCGCCGCCTTTCATCCGCACCATCCAATCTGAATTTCGGGCGAAATGCCCAGGAGTAAAAAATGGCTGCCAAAGACGTAAAATTCTCCCGCGACGCTCGTGAGCGCATGCTGCGCGGCGTCAACATCCTCGCCGACGCGGTGAAGGTCACGCTCGGCCCCAAGGGCCGCAACGTCGTCATCGACAAGTCGTTCGGCGCACCGCGCATCACCAAGGACGGCGTCACCGTCGCCAAGGAAATCGAGCTTGAAGACAAGTTCGAGAACATGGGCGCGCAGATGGTCCGCGAAGTGGCTTCGAAGACCAACGACATCGCCGGCGACGGCACCACGACCGCGACCGTTCTGGCGCAGTCGATCGTCCAGGAAGGCCACAAGGCGGTTGCCGCCGGCATGAACCCGATGGACCTCAAGCGCGGCATCGACCTCGCCGTCGCCGACGTTGTCGCGACGCTGATCAAGAACGCCAAGAAGATCAAGACCTCGGAAGAGGTTGCCCAGGTCGGCACCATCGCCGGCAATGGCGACGTGTCGGTCGGCTCGATGATCGCGGAAGCGATGCAGAAGGTCGGCAATGAGGGCGTCATCACGGTCGAGGAAGCAAAGACCGCCGAGACCGAGCTTGAAGTCGTTGAAGGCATGCAGTTCGACCGCGGCTATCTCTCGCCCTACTTCGTCACCAACGCCGAAAAGATGGTTGCGGATCTGGAAGACGCCTACATCCTGCTCCACGAGAAGAAGCTCTCCAACCTGCAGGCCATGCTGCCGATCCTCGAGGCTGTCGTGCAGACCTCGAAGCCGCTGGTCATCATCTCGGAAGACGTCGAAGGCGAGGCCCTGGCCACGCTGGTCGTCAACAAGCTGCGTGGCGGCCTGAAGATCGCTGCCGTCAAGGCGCCGGGCTTCGGTGATCGCCGCAAGGCCATGCTGGAAGACATCGCTATCCTCACCGGTGGCCAGGTCATTTCCGAAGACCTCGGCATCAAGCTCGAGAATGTCGGCCTCAACATGCTCGGCCGCGCCAAGAAGGTGTCGATCTCCAAGGAGAACACCACCATCGTTGACGGCGCCGGCAAGAAGGAAGAGATCCAGGGCCGCGTCGCCCAGATCAAGCAGCAGATCGAGGAGACCACCTCGGACTACGACAAGGAGAAGCTGCAGGAACGTCTCGCCAAGCTGGCAGGCGGCGTTGCCGTCATCCGCGTCGGCGGTGCGACCGAGATCGAAGTCAAGGAAAAGAAGGACCGCGTCGATGACGCCCTCAACGCGACCCGTGCGGCCGTCGAAGAAGGCATCGTTCCCGGCGGCGGCGTCGCCCTGCTGCGCGCTTCGCTGGCCATCACCGTCACCGGCGCCAACTCCGACCAGACCGCGGGCATCAGCATCGTGCGTCGCGCGCTGCAGGCTCCGGCCCGTCAGATCGCGGCCAACGCCGGTGCGGAAGCATCGATCGTCGCCGGCAAGATCCTCGAGAACAAGGGCGCGACCTTCGGCTACAACGCCCAGACCGGCGAATATGGCGACATGATCGCCATGGGTATCGTCGATCCGGTCAAGGTTGTGCGCACGGCTCTGCAGGATGCGGCCTCGGTCGCCGGCCTGCTGGTCACCACGGAAGCCATGATCGCGGAGGCTCCGAAGAAGGAGTCGGCTGGCGGCGGCATGCCGGCTGGTATGCCCGGCGGTGGCATGGGCGGCATGGGCGGTATGGATTTCTAATCCAGCCAATCTCGCAAGCTTACGGAAAGGGCGGCAGCGATGCCGCCCTTTTCGTGTGTGCCGAGCATGATCGACAGCTTTAGACGTGCAAGTCCTCTACCCAGCCTGATGGCGGCGAAGGGTTAGCGAAGCGCAACGGCGTCGTCGTGAGGGGGGTCTGGCCGTGTCCTTTCGTTCAGCCGCTGGTCGAAACTCACGATGATCGTGCTGCCTCTCGCCCGCCGTCGATCTCTGCAGGGCTGCGAGAAGGCCTTGCCAGCGGCTGGCAGACCCTGGTTGCGGTAGAACTCATCGCATCGTTCGAAGGGCTCCGATACCTGATGGCCTATGGTCGTCAGCTCTTTCAATTGGAACTCGTCTTTTCGGCCATGATCGTGGTCGGCCTGACCGGATTGGTGGTCCACGGCCTGCTCACGTTTGCCGAAAACTATCTGTAACGCTGGCGTCCGGAGACCCCACGATCAGCCTGATCACGATTGCAGGTCGGGATAGGCTGCCGCGGCGCTTCCATCGCACCGCCGGCCTTCCGCTTCATCGGCCGACATCTGCGGCCGCTTGCGGTGCTGATGGCGCTGCTCGCGATTTGGGAGTTGCTCGCCCATGCCGGCGCTGCTGACCCACGTTTTCTACCGCGGCTGGAAGAGGTGCGGCCCGCGGCATGGCAGAGTTCAGCCGAGGTGGCCTCGGCTCCAATCTTCTGGTGAGCCTGGAACGTGACCTGATCGGTTTCGTGTGTGGCAGTGTGGCGGAATCGCGCGTGGTCTGGTGATCGGATTTTCTCGCCTCATCGAACGCCTGAGAGGCTCGTGGTCGCGGTTGTATTACGCTATTACGTGACCTGATCACGTTGACGATGCCAGCACCTTCATTGGCCACTTTCTGGACCATGTACGTCACATCAGGCTCCCCCGCCCGATCGACACAAGCCGGCTCTGTAACCAAGCCGCCGTCATATGGCGGTTCCACGACGGCACTGGCGGCAGTCGTCTTCTCAGCGGCTACAGGTGGACGTTTCAGCAGCCAACGAATCCGATGGTGGCAAGGACAGGCAGACCAAGCACCGCGTAGAAGCCGTACTCCGCTGGAGTTCGCCTCGGAAGTGGAGCGACAAGGGCCTGATTTGTCTTGCCATGCCGACATTGTCAGCACGCTTTTCGAAGCCTCTGAATTCCTTAGTGTCCATCCCAGCTCGACCTCCGACCATCCCCATTTCCGGCTGCCCGCGGCACGACAGCCCTTGGCCTCTAGCTGCGCTCGAGCGGATCAGCGTGCCGTCCGCCTCCTCTGGCTGATCAAAATGTCTGCACCCATTTGGCAATGGCCGTTTCGCGCAAAAGTATTCCCCCGTGAGCCGGCTTTCCGAATTGGCTTAACTTCCAAATCTGTGGCTTTGCCTGCATTGCGGAGCGCGGAGTTCCGACCACTCGTCCAAGGGTATGCCATGGCGTTTCGTCTCTTTGTTCCGATCCTTGCGGGTGCAACGCTGCGCGAGCGGCTGCTCGCCTGCATCGGGGCCATGATCGGCATCGCATTGACTGGCGTGATCAGTGCGCTGGCGAACGGGTCTGGCCCACATGTCGCACTGCTGGTTGCTCCAATGGGAGCATCGGCCGTGCTGCTCTTTGCCGTGCCTTCAAGCCCGCTGGCGCAACCTTGGTCGATTATCGGTGGCAATACGATTTCGGCGCTGGTCGGGGTGATCGTGGCGCATTTCGTGCATGAACCCGTCCTTGCTACCGGCATTGCGGTGGCGCTGGCGATCGCCGCCATGTCGTTCACGCGCTGCCTGCATCCGCCGGGTGGCGCCGCCGCCTTAACTGCGGTGTTCGGCGGACCGGCCGTCTTCAGCTCGGGCTTGCTGTTTCCCTTCGTTCCGGTAGCGCTGAACTCGATCGTGCTGGTTGCACTCGGCTACGGCATCCATAAACTGTCGCGGCGCAACTATCCGCATGTGGCGGCTCCCGCCCTTAAAAGCGCGCATGGAACCATCGATCCGCCGGCGCGGGAGCGGGTCGGCTTCCAGCCCGAGGATATCGATGCCGCGCTCGGCGCGCTGGAGGAAACCTTCGATATCGACCGCAACGATCTTGAGCGGCTGCTACGGCAGGTCGAGTTGCAGGCGATGGTGCGCTCCCACCGGACCCTGCTGTGCGAGGACATCATGTCGCGCGATGTGATTTCGGTCGATGAACATGCGCCTGCCGACCAGGCGCGTCATTTGCTGCTCGATCACAACATCCGGACGCTGCCGGTGACCGACGCCGACGGCGGGCTGGTCGGTGTAGTTGGCCTGCGCGAGCTGACGAAGGCGACCGACGCGGTGAGGGCTGTGATGTCGAAGGCTGGCACCGCCTCTCCCGATACGCCGGCGATGAGCCTGCTGCCGGTGCTCACCGACGGCCGCAGCCATGCCGTGGTCATCGTCGATGCCGAGCGACGCATTATTGGGCTGATCACCCAGACCGACCTGCTGGCAGCGGCAGCGCGCGTGCACATGGCGGACACAACGCTGGCAGCGGCATAAAATAGTGATCCGGACTTGCTCAATCCGGGAACCCGATGGGGCGCCAATAGGATAGTGGTATTAAGTGCGGCCTTCCGCCTAAGACAATTCCTTTTTACGAGTAGATCAACCCTGAAACGCGACCGCGTGCTCAGGCATCTGGTTCACGTAGGCCAAGTACGACTGCAACAACGGAACACTCTTCAACCTTGCCGGTGGCCAGAGCCAGTCCGCTATGTCGACCAAAGGCGCGGACTACAAATGGAACCATCTGGTGGACGGCTCCTCTGCAACGATGGTAGCGCGGTTCGCATGTCCAAGGCTGGCTTGAAGCTCTACGTCGCGGGTTGAATGATCCTTGGCAAGGGTCGCGGCTCAGACGCCGAGGACGCGGTTCGCAATTCCATGCAGGTGGTCCTTTCCTTTGGTTCCTGCATTTCGCCTATGGTGAGGCGCCGCCGACTCCCGTCATGCATCACGCCGACGACCGCCGCTTCCTCGCCGCGCCAAGGGTTTGACTAGGCCGACGATAGACCCTGAGATAAGCAATTCCGAAACGATGTGGCTTCCTTGCGCGAAGTCGGCTCTGTCGAACAGCGATGTCAACATGATCCTGAGTTTCGAGTGACCTTGCCCCTCTGATCTAATCCGGTTTGAAGTTCGTTCTGGCCATCGAGAGGACCAGGACATGAAACGCAGCCGCTTCTCTG
>NZ_JAMYTD010000060.1:0-28292 GCF_040322255.1 Mesorhizobium sp. M0166
CAGTGTGCTTGAACGTGGCCATGGCGCGGCGCAGCTGATCGGCCTCTCCAGCGGAAAAGCCGGCGCAGACCATGGAGACCTGCATCGCCTGCTCCTGAAACAGCGGCACGCCGAGCGTCTTGCCTAAAACGCGCTCGAGCTCCGGTGTTGGAAACGACACCTCTTCCGTTCCGTCGCGCCGGCGAAGATAGGGATGGACCATGTCGCCCTGGATCGGTCCCGGCCGGACGATCGCGACCTCAATGACAAGGTCGTAGAATGTCCGCGGCTTCATGCGCGGCAGCATCGACATCTGCGCGCGGGATTCGATCTGAAACACGCCAAGCGTGTCGGCCTTGCGGATCATCGCATAGGTGCGCGGATCCTCGGCCGGGATCGTCGCCAGATCGAGGGCGATTCCCTTGTGCTCGGACAGAAGATCGAAGGACCGTTTCATGCAGGTGAGCATACCCAGGGCCAGGACATCCACCTTCATGAATTTGAGGGCGTCGATATCGTCCTTGTCCCATTCCACGACCTGGCGATCCTTCATCGCCGCCGGCTCGATCGGCACGAGGTCGTCGAGCCGATCATGCGTCAGCACAAAGCCGCCCGGATGCTGCGAGAGATGACGCGGCGTGCCGGCAAGTTGCGCCGCGAGTTCAAGGGTCAGTCGCAGTCGTCGATCGCCGAGATTGAGATTGAGCTCGCTGGCGCGCTGCTCATCGACCGCTTCGCCATGGCCCCAGACCTGCGAGGACAGAAGTTTGGTCATGTCCTCGGGCAGGCCGAGCGCCTTGCCGACATCGCGGACAGCACCTTTGGTGCGATAGCGAATAACCGTGGAGCACAATGCTGCGTGATCGCGACCGTAGGTCTCGTAGACCCACTGCATGACGATCTCGCGCCGTTCATGCTCGAAATCGACATCGATGTCGGGCGGCTCGCGCCGTTCCTGCGAAACGAACCTCTCGAAAAGGAGGTTGTTGCGTTCGGGATCGATGGAGGTGATGCCGAGCACATAGCAGACCGCTGAATTGGCGGCCGAGCCGCGGCCTTGGCAGAGAATGTCCTGGCTGCGGGCGAAGCGGACGATCGAGTTGACCGTCAGGAAGTACGGCGCATATTTGAGGGTCTCGATCAGCCGCAGTTCGTGCTTTAGGATGCCGACCACCTTGTCGGGCAAGCCCTCGGGGTAACGGCGGGCAGCACCTTCCCAGGTCAGTTTTTCCAGCGCCTGCTGCGCCGTGAGGCCCGGCATCGTTTTTTCCTCGGGGTATTGATAGGCGAGCTCGTCGAGCGAGAACCGGCAGCGGCCGGCGATTTCGGCGGTGCACGCCAGGGCCTCAGGATAACGGCTGAACAGCCGCGCCATTTCATCGCCCGGTTTGAGATAGCGGTCGGCATGACGTTCGCGCCGGAAGCCGGCGTCATCGATGGTGACGTTGTGGCGAATGCAGGTGACGACATCCTGCATCATGCGGCGGGCCGGCTCGTGGAAAAGCACATCGTTAGTGACGACGGTGGGCACGCGCATCGCGGCCGACAGGTTAGCCAGCTCGTAAAGCCGGAGCTGGTCGTTCGGACGCCTGCGCAAGGTGAGCGCCAGATAGGCGCGATCGCCGAAAGCCTCGCGCAGCCGCCGCAGACGAACGGCGCAAAGATCATCGGCTTCGTCTGGCACCAGGACCGCAATCAGGCCTTCGCCATAAGCGACGACATCATCCCATTCGAGATGACACTTGGCTTTCCCGGCCCGGCCCTTGCCGAGCGACAGCAGACGGCAGAGGCGCGAATAGGCCGGTCGATCCGTGGGATAGGCCAGGACCGACATGCCGTCGGCGAGATCGAGACGGCAGCCGACGATCAGCCGGACGCCTGTCGCCTTCGCCGCTTCGTGGGCACGCACGATGCCAGCAAGCGAATTGCGATCGATGACAGCCAGTGCTTCGATGCCGAGGAACGCCGCCTGCGCGAACAACTCCTCGCAGCTGCTCGCTCCGCGCAGGAAACTGAAATGCGAGGTCACCTGCAGCTCGGCATATCGGGTTGAGCCAGTCATCCGAAGATCCCGTGCATGAACCATTTATGCGATCCGGTCGCGGCGTCTTCGCCGTCGCCGGCGCGGTAGAGCCAGTAGCGCTCGCCGTTCTCGTCCTCGACCTGAAAATAATCCCGCACCGCCGCGAGCTCGGCGTCGCGCTTCCACCATTCTCCGAAGACGCGTTCCGGGCCGTCCGCCCGTTTCACGCGCCGGCGGACGCCGCGCCAGGTAAAGGTCACGGGCGGATGGTCGGGAAGAAGTGCTACCGTCTCGATCGGCTCGGGTCGTGGCAACAGCCGAGTTGGGCGCGGCCAATGGCCGGGCCAGCCCTCGCCGGTATCAGGCGCCATTGGGGCAATGCGTTGAACCGACCGTTCGGGAACGTCGCTCTGCACCGGGGCGAAGCGATAGAGCCGGTCCTCACCGACACGGTTGGCGAGGATGTCGATCACATCCGACACATCGGGCTCGGGCGCCTCGGCGAGCGGGGAAATCATCTGCTTGGCCCGCAGCGGCTCGGCAACGGTCGCGGCAAGCCGCATCAGCTCGATGCCGAACCCGGGATCTATGGTCTCGATTCTGTCTGTGAGAAGCCGGGTCAGGCGCGTCGTGTCACGCACCGGCATTGCTGTGCCGACACGGATCGCCTCGATGCGATTGTCGACGCGGAAGAACAGAAGGTCGAGCCGCCGTGCGCCAAGCCCTCGCGTCTCGAGTGAGGCGCACAGTTCAGCGACCAGCTTGCCGGTATAGCGCGCGATCGTTTCTGGCGCGCCGATCGGTTCGGCAAAATTGCGGCGCACTTCGACGATTTCCTGCGGTCGGATCGGCTCGATCGGTTCGCTCACTCGTCCAAAGGCCTCGTCGAGGCGGCGGCCAGGCTCGGGACCAAAACGCAAGGCGAGCGACGCGCGCGGCGTGCCGCCAAGATCAGCGATTGTCTCGAAGCCAAGCCGTCGCAGACCGTCGATCGTCACGGCGGGCAGGCGAAGGGCGGCGATCGGCAAAGGCAGGATCGCCTGTGCGATCTCACCGGATGGAACCACAAGGATCTGCCGCGTGCCGAAGCGCGCCAGCGCGTGAGCAGCGCCCCAGCTGTCAGCGACCGCGGCACGCACGGCGAAGCCGGACGCGCCAAGTCGCTCCACCATATCGGTAAGCATCGCCGCCTCGCCGCCATGCAGATGATCGGCGCCGGTCGTGTCGATCACGATGCCATCCGGCGGATCGGCAGCGACGATCGGCGCGTAGCGGCGCAGCGCCCACAGCGCCAACCGCTCGAGCGCCATGGCGTCGGCATCGGGCTCGGCATCATGGACGATCAGGGCCGGGACCAGCGCCTGCGCCTTGCTCGCCGGAAAGCCGATGCGCAGACCTGCTGCGTGTGCTGCCGCATCGGCGGCAAGCACGACACGGCGACGACCGTCACGGCCGACAAGGACGAGCGGCGTCTCAGGCGGAGGCGCGGCGTCGCCCGATTTCCTTCTGAAGCGGTCTGTCGGCCACATCGGAAGGAAGAGCGATACGACCCTTGGCATCGCATGCCTCCACTGTAAAATCTGCACTCTCTCCGGCCCGGCATCGGATCAGTTCAAGCTGCCAGCACGCACGCCCGACTCCCTGAACCGGCAATGGCGTCGACGGCAGGACCGACACCCGCCAGCGTGTCTCGGCGGCGGTTGGCTGGCCGAAATCGGTGGCCTCCGTCTGCCGACGCCAGCGGCGAATGGCGATGCCGATGGCGCCGGAGCTTTCGGCGGCAAGCTGAAGCCGCCGTGAGGCCGTCATCGAAAGCCGTGCAATCTCGGCAACGACAGCGCCAAAACCGCCGCGAAGACCCTCTTCGAAACAGGCGAGAACGGATTTCTCGTCGCCGGCTTCGACATAGATCACCCTTCCCGGAGGCAGGCCGGCCTGTTCGATTGCCGGCGCGAACAGATCGGGCCGGGTAACGCACCACAGCACCTTGCCCACCGTGCGCGCGGCAATACCGGCAGCGAAGAGTGCCGCGGCTGCGCCATCGACGGCGCCATTGCCACCACCCGCGATCTCGTGCAGACCGCCAAAAGCCAATCCCCCTCCCGGCAGAACCCTGTCAATCGCGGCCACTCCGAACGGCAAAACCGTACGCTCGCGTGCATTTCCACCTTCGAGACGCGCAATGCGTTCTCGAAGCTCGGAAATGGCAGCAGGGGGCGCCGATACACTCATCTGACCCTTGAAACGCGGAAAGCCTGTGATATGTTCTACATTTGTTCTCGTCTTGGCTAAGAGTCAACCGGGATGATGTCGTGCCCCTGCGGAAGGCCGAAGGCGTCGATGCTCCCGAGCGCAGTGGAGACAGGCGATGACGATCACGATTCGCGTCGAAGGAGCGCAGCCGGAAGAAATCGTGCGTGGCCTGCTCGCTGCCCAGGAGGTGTTCGACAAGGCCGGGGTCACCCCAGATCAGGCAGCGACGGCGCGTTTGGCCGCATCGCCTATTCTGTAAGCGGCGATTGTGACGGTCCCCAACCATCCAATTCGATTTTTACATCGATCTTTCCGGAGCCGAGAGTACGCTTGCCTGCAATAAGGGTTAGACCACGATCCAAAAGTCCGTGTTCTGAATCCCATAGGGGGTTGGGTCCGAAGCTCAATGCAAACCGCCGGCCGAGTTTTGAAGTCTCCCAAAACGCCCGGCCCACGCGGAAATGAAGCGCAAGATGGAACTGACCTGATACCATCTGTTCTAGTCCGGGTCGGACGAAGGGTGTCGGGGCCATGGGCATGCCATGCGGATTGTACGGTGGAGAAGGAAACATAAAAGCGCCTGCAATACGCCTACCGGCGTACTTCGCGGCTGGCGCAACCGGGTCGATCTTGCCGTAAACGTAGTCCGATGCCTGCCGGATTGAATGAGACCAGTCGGAATAGTTCCACGCTTGCGACGGCTCCTTCACTTCGAATGCCAAAGCGTAGTCTGCAAGACGATCATCGACAGGGATCGCGACAACATCAGCGCGGATTTTCCGCCGCGTGAAAGTCGCGTGAGTTAATGTGACTTCTTCAAAGCACAGGAACTGGTCGCCAAGACCGGCGATCAATTCCGCGCGGCGTTCTTTTTCAATGTCCATCCTGTGAGGATGCGCATGCCGCGTGATTCTGTCGACTACATTCCCGTCTGGATGACGTCGCCTACCTGAGGCAGATGATCCAGGTGGGGCCCCTATTATGGCCATGCGGAGACCCGGCCATCTCCAATTTCTGTTCTGCACGGCAGCCGGAGCACGCCCTTGCGTCACGGCTTTAGATCGGCGGAATGCCAGCTTTCCCTAGCACTTGGTTCAACTCTTGAACACATTGGCTGCGAAGATCGTCAAGGTGGAGGGACATCGCCGGATGGGAGAAATCAAGGAAGCCATTAACCCGGCGGATGGACTCGTCCTTGAGACCTTGCTCAAGCTGTGACCGGACCTGACGAAGTTGCTTGTCGACCCGACCAAGAGCCGCGCGGCAATCGTCGTCGTCAATCTCATGGTAGCCGCCAACCGCCTTGCGGATCACATGCCGGCTCTCGCGATCGACAAGCTCGCCGGTGCGAAGCGCCTTTTGCGTGTCCTTGAGCGCCTGCTCGAACTCGTTGGGTGTCTCGCAGTGCAGTGGCAGTTCGAAGGCCGGACGGGAGAATGCCATGGCGATTGTGCGAAGGATCACCTCGTCGAGATCCTTGGTGCCGCGGATTTGGATGACATCCCGATAGTACCAGCGCTGCAGTTCTGGGAAGCTGTTGAGGTATGAAATGCATTCGTCCCACGACCAGACGATAGCCCGCCTGCCGCGCTTCTGTTCCTCCCACTCCTGATTGAGATCATCGACATAGCCTTGGACATGCGTGTCGCGCCGGGCGGTCGTGGCCAATATCCAAATTTCCAGGTTGGGCCTGAAGGCGAGCGACTCTACAGCAGCGGCGCGCAGGAAGCTGCGGCTGATCGGCCCGCCAGGATAGGGGTTCCCATTTTCGTCCCGGTCGGATAGCCGCTTGCACTGGATGCCGATCATCCCGTAGCGGGATTTGCCATAGACGTCGACGCCATTTTGGGCCTGCCCTGACCGCCCATATGCTTGGGCGTTGGGAACGTCATAGACCTCGCGCAGCATCCCTACGGCAAGTTCTTCGAACTGCTGCCAGTACAACGGCGGCTGAAAGAATTGCGATATCGTGCCCATCTACCCCCCACTTTGCCGCGGCGGCGACCGCGGACTTCCTTTTGCACCGATCGGGCTCGCGGGCCAGCCGCTAAAGCGAGCTGCGTTTGATTGTCTATCGGCGGGGGTCTCCTTTCATTCCGCGAGCAGAGCCAAAAAGTCGGATTCCGCAAGGAAGCGGATCGGCTGGCCTTTCGCTGCCAACATCTCACCTTTGAGGTGCTTTGAACTTTTTACCTTGCCAGCCATTCGCTCAAGATCCTGGTCTCCGACAACAAGGATCGAGGTGTTCTTTGTCACGCCAGGCTCTACGGCTCCGCCGGCAATATGAGCGAGATCGGCAGCTTCCCGACGCGGGATTGACAAGCTGCCTGTGAAAACGACGGTTTCGCCGACCAATGGCCCGTCGCCATCGCCGTCACGCCGGTGTCTTCCCTTTGGCTGTCCAGACAAACTGAGTTTGACGCGCGCCAACCAATGATCGAGGTCAAAGCCCGATTGATCGATCGCGCGAAGAAGGACCAGGCCGGCTGTACGTGCATCCTCGAGCGCATCGTGATGCTGAAAACGGATACCGAAACTGTTAGCGAGGTTTTGTATCCCGTAGCCGCTTTGCGCGAATTGCGGCCAAGCCCTTCGAGCGACCATCGCTGTGTCGAGCCATCGACAAGGAGGAGACGTTAAGCTGTGATGATCATGGGCCTGTGCCATTGCTACGCGATCGAAATGCGTGTGGCATACGACCACCTGACCATGCGTGAATTCTGCAAGCCAGGGAACGAGTTCTGGAAATGTTTTGGCACCGAGCACATGGGTTTCATCAATGCCATGGATCGAGACGTTGATGTCGTCGAACTCTTCACAAGGATCGACCAGAACAACATCAGAGGCAATCTCTTGCCCGTTCTCGAAAACCACCGCGCCAATTTGGCAGATACTTCGCATGCGCGGGTTTGCCGTTTCGACGTCCAATGCAACGAACCGCATGCTTCCCCTCCCCAAAGGCTGCAAGTATGCCGATAGTGCCACGCCGGATGGGGCCTTACAACGGTATCGGATCGGCCTGCTGCTACGCAGGCGAAAGCTTGCGCGTTCGGTAGCGTTGACCAATGCTGCTACAGGGCAGGGAGGAAATCATGAGCGCCTTTCATCGAATTACAAAAATTGCCGACCGGGACGAAATAACGCCCGATGACCCTATCGTCACTGGAGGACCTTGGTCGGACGCCAGAAATGCATCAGCTGGCACTCTTCTGGTGTAGACAAGAGCAATAGCTGTAGCGGCGACAAAAGTCCTTCCACAGCAACGGCGTCGCGCTACCGGTCCAATCTCACCCTCAGGCGTCGCGCGCGTTCCTTGAACGCCTCCTCCCCTCCCTCAAGGATGTCGCACACCTGCTGGCGCATATCGGCGTCCTCCATCCCTCCGGAAAAATAGGTGATCGGCGGCAGTTCGCCGGGGCCATGCGGGCCGGCGCTCGCAACGATGATCTGGTCCGCATCCGTGTTGATCACGAGATTGGCGTTGTGCGTGACCATAATGACCTGCCGCTTCGCCTTGGCCGCGACGAAGAGGCTAACGAGCTCGTCGAAAATCGACTTGGGATCGAGGTTTTCCTCGGGCTGATCGATGATCAGCGGTCGGTGATCGCTCTCGTCGAGGGCCAGGTAGAGCAAGAGTAGGACAATTCCGCGGGTACCGGGCGAGAGCTTGGTAATATCCGTGCCCTCGTAGTCGATGCTGTATTCGATCTGGATGTGCTCGGTGCTGAACAGCCATTTGGCGAAGCGCATCAGCCAACTTCGATAAGCGGCCTGGTCGTTGCTCGCCACATTGGCCACAGCGAGTAGCTCGTCCTGCCAAGCGTCGGTGAAATGTTGAATGGCCGTGTCGATAGCAGCGACATCGCCTGTTTGCCATGCCTTGCGCAGATTGGTGTTGGCCCATTGCTCGAGCGAACCCTTTCCCTTGAAGTCGCCGGCGCGCCGCAGGTCGAAAAGCTTCTCGCCAAGTAAGGCCCACTGCTTCACATCGGCATGCCGGGACGCTGAGAATGACAGCTTCTGCAAAGTGCCCTTGGCGGCCTGCAATCGATCGACCAAGGGCCGGTAAAGATCGCGCAGAACCTGCTCCTCGGCGATGATCGACTCGAACACGCGAAGATAGGTTTCACGCCGCTGCTTGCTAAGATTCGCCATGCGATCAGACGCCCCTTGACAATCGGCATGGGTCGTACGGGTGGTCTCGATCTGTGTGTTTTCCTCTGCGATGCGCTTGACCAAAGCGGCATACTTATTCGCGGTCTCGGTATCGATATTGATCAGCCCTTGCAGACGGGTCGCCTCTGCCTCGAGCACGGCGAGCGGCGTCTTCTCCGGATCGGTATTGTCCGCGAGGAAGGACTGACTGGGGACGCCGAGAGGTGCAGGCGCCACGCCGCGCCAGCCGGTCGCGTTGTTGCGCGCAGTCAGGAGCTTGGCCGAAAGAGCGGCATCGACGTCGCCATGATACTCGAGCAGGAAGGCCTGCCAGTCAGAGTCCTCCAGCCGAGCGGCGACGAAGCTCGATTTGGTTTGGCGTAGGGCCTCCGGGGCCTTGTTCTGGCGAAAGGCCTTCACCTCGTCCTGTAAGGCAAGAAGCGAACTTTCCTGGTTCGTGAAGAACCGGACGAAGGAGCGTACCTTTTCGGCCGTGTCGACAATGACGGTGAGTCGCTCAGCGCGGACTTCGCTCCCTTTGACGATGAGCTTGTCGCGATCGGCCTTCAGTCCTTTGACGATCTGCTCCTTGTGGGCGATTTGCTGAGTGAGCCCTGGAATTTGGCGCCTCTTTTCCCGCTCGAGGCCGATCTGGTCCGAGAGTGTAGCGATAGCCTCCTCCTCGCGCTGGCGAGCAAGGCGAAAGCGGGTGGCTCGCAGTTCCAGAAGCTGGTCGAAACGGAATGTCCCGTCCTTTTCGGGATGGGCTTCGAAAATGACGCGCTCGATCTCGCCGAGCAGGGCGTCAGTCATGCCGTCGGCCGAGCAGAGTTCCTCGACGAATTTCTGCGAAAGATAGCGGGCCCGTGGGAACCGGCCGTCCAGATCGGCATCATATTCGTAGTCGAGCAGTTCGCGCTCGGAAGGATCGCCGCTGCCCCAATCCATCCGAACGCTGGCCCCTTCGAGCAAATCCCCTGCGCGCACGAGAAACGAGGCTGGACTGAGATGCTCGGAGGCTGCGTCGCAACCGGCGGCGATTGCATCGGCAAGCGCCGTCTTACCAGACCCTCGCGCGCCAATGATCGCCACGAGGCCGGGATTGAGTTCGAGCACGGGCGTAGCCGCCCACGGCGCGTTTTGGATCGCAATGCGGGAGATAACCTGCGAAGGGGTGGCGCGGATAGGGGGCGCTGCGCCGACGAAGGCGCGCCCGGCCGGATCGATGACGGCCTGACGGAGCGAGTCGAAATGCGCCCCACCCTTCACCCAGGAATAGCGATCGCCGTCAGGGGCGCCGACCTTTGCAGTCTCATGCGCGTCGCTGCCATGAAGACAGGGTTTGAGTGCTCCATAGCGGGCGCGGATTTCATCGGGAGTTGCGCTGCTTTTCCGACCTAGCCAAAAATCGCGTTGGCTAACGCTGCTGGCGAAGATGATGTGAGCGAACCTCTCCACTTCCTGCCGCTGCGCGCCTTCAGATTCGCCGCGCATGCCCGAGGTGCCATCATGCTCGCTGCCGGCAACGGCGATGAGAATGTTGTTCTTGACCCAATCGATGGCGCGGTAGAGCGCGCCCAACTGCTCGAAGCTAACCTTGAACTGGGTTGCGCCGCGCGCGAGTGCGGCCCGTCCAGAAAGATTGGGGTCGATCTTCGACCCCAGGCGCGTGAGCTCGTCGGGCGTGCATGTGAACCGATCGCCCGAATATTCGAACGTCAGCTGCGCAAGGAAACGGTGTGTCGCACCGACGTGATCGGGATCCTGCGGGTTGACGAGGAGATGGCAGTTGACCCAGTTGCCCTTAACGGTTCCGAAAGCGAGGCGCAGCTCCACGTTCGGAAACACCAGGTTGACGCCGGGAAGGCGGCCGTCGTGAAGTTTCGCGTCGCGGACACGTTCATAGGTGTCGAGCAGATAGTAGTCAGTCACGCCAAGCGCGCGAATCGCCGGTGTCGCTGTTTCGATCTTGGCGAGGTATTCTTCCCAGCTGTCCGCGCCGTTAAACTGGTCGTTGAGTACGGTGCCCGGCGCATGAATATGGGGCTCCCATCGAAGCCACCGCGATCCTGAATTTCCCACATTCCCCCCAGTCGTCTGTTATATTCGGGCCGAGACCCACAGCGGGTGCGTCATTCTCGCAGGCCGAGCGCTCGCAACCAGGCATCGATCTGACCGAAGGCGTCCTGCTGCCATTGCTCGGGTGTGCGGCCATCGAGAATGTCCGTCTCGGCGACGAACTTGCGGACGCTCGTCGCGCCGTAGCCGTCAGGCGCGTCGAACTTGTCCGCGATGTATCGATAGCCCTGTGCGCCGCTCTCGTGTTCGAGCAAGGGTCTGCAAGCGTCGGCCAGGGCTTCGATCCCGTCGGGATAGTTCCGGATGCAGTAGTAGATGTCGTAGGCGTCTTTCTGCTTATGCCGACCATTGAGGGCATATCCTTTCATAGCGAGCAAAGCAGGGATCGAGCAAACGGCAACCTCGACGCGATTAGTGCCACCCTCCGGCATATCGCCAGAGATGGCGACCAGCTGATAAAAGCGCAGGGCGAGGTCCGCGCCGTCGGCCCGTTGGACAGCAAAGTCACTCAGGATCGGCGGACGGTTTTTTACGATTTCCGCATCACGGGGCATCAGGAAATCGACGACAATGTCGATCGGCGCGCCTCCATCATCGACCGGCACCTCGCGGACGAGCTGGAAGCGCCGGAGCTCCTCACGCTGCTTGTAGCCGTGGCCCATAAGAGCCTCGACAAGGGTCACGTACTCGCCATCACCTAGGGCTTCCGCATCAAGGCCAAGATCGACGTCGAGCGTTCCGACATGAGGCATGTCCTCGTTGTCGAGAAGCAGCCAGGGAACCGCGCCGCCGATCACGGCGAACTTGCCCTTGAAGCTGCCGAGGATCTGCCCGATTTCGACCAGAACACCCTTCACGGCTTTTGTCGTGCGGTCCTCGTAATCTGCTGCGGACTGAGGGTCGGGCGGGACTATTTTCGCCATGAGAGGAGCTCCTGTCTGAGGTGTTCCGCCGCTTCCGCTCCACGCTCTCCAGCGACGGCAAGGTCGAGATAAGTCTGTACGGGGCTTGTGCAGAAGACCCCCGGGGCAGGCTCGGTGGTGTCGTTGAATAGGCCATGGTCCTTCGGGACCGTGACCATGACATTCGCTCCCGATGCAGCCGGTGACAGTCTTAGAGCATCGCGCAGGGCTACAAGTCCGGCCGAATCCGTATAGAAATATTGGGTGGGCACCCGACCGTAGGGCGCCAGCCAATGCGCCGCCGAAAACGATGCGAACACGGCCTTTGGTGTGTCCCTCAGGGCGCTCAGGGCTCCGCGCGCCGAGACCTCCAGGGATTGACCATGGAGCGTCGTATAAAAGCTCATGCGTTCGCCAGCTGGCGGTTCGTAGGCGTCGCGCCAAGCATCCAGAAGCGCATCGGGCTGTGACAGCCGTAAGCCCTCATCCGTGATCTCGGCCCATTCGCGATCCACCAGCTCGCTGCGGACGTTGCTAACGTGGCCCAGGCTGACGACGGAAACTTCCGCCAGATCCGCGACACGCCATGCACGGTCAGGATCGCGAAGGAGCACCCGCAGCACCTGCGCGGATTTTGGTTTGAAGATGGATTTCAGGTTTCTCTGAACGGCAGGCGGCTTTGTATCAACCTGACGTTCAATGAAGACGGTGTCGAAGGCGATCCGCGCGTTTCCCACCAGGTCGAGGTAACCCACATCGAATTCGCGGCAAAGCGCTTGAGCCTCCTGAGACAGGTAGGGCGCGATGAAGATCGGCATCGCCAGCGGGTCGAACTTCTCCGCAGCCTTCCGAAGCTGAAAGAGGGCCGCACGCACATGCCGCGGCTGACCGACCGATTTGACTTCGCAAGCGAGAAGGCGGCGATTCCCATCCACACTGAACTCTGCGAGGATATCGAAGCCGGAGTTAGGCGGCGTCAGTTCGACCTTCTTTACTTGGATGAAAGGGACGCTACGCAGCAACCCACCGATGGCCTCGGCGGCCCCGGTCTCCAGCTCGTTCACTTCTACGTTGGCTTTCAGCATTTGCTGAAAATGCGTTGTATAGTGAAATCTGTCAAGCGATATTCAGTGAAATGCCTGCTTTCAGCAAATGCTGAACAGCCCAATTCTGATGAAAAGAATGGTGTGAGGGCGGGCCTGGGAACCGAAGCGCTTGGCCCTTCGGGTATAGCCGTGAAAAATTGTTCCGACCCATCGCAGGGACACGCTAGTTCGCTCCGCCCCTGCGCGTGCGGGGAGCCGCTTTCCCAACGACATCACGTAGGGTCCGCTGATCGAAGAGGATCGAGGTCCCCCGCCCCCGAAATAGAGCAGGTCGATGCTAGCTAAAGCGATAGGCGAGTCTTACCAGCCCTGTCGCATCCACGCGTCTAGATCGCGGGACGATAAGACGCGCTGGGTATATTCCCAGTCCAGCCCGCGATCATCTGCAATGTCGCGGAGGTAACGAAGCTCCATCGGTGGGCGAGCCTTCTCGACGCGTTGCGAGAAATTACGCACCGCCTGCCGATCATTTAGAACTGCGTCGATCCATTGGTCTTCGAAGCCGTCGGGCAGTTGGCCAAGGACCGAAAAGATATCGCCGAACCGTTCCGATAGCGCGGCGTAAACGTCATCCTCGACCGTTCCGGCATAGCGGAGGTTCAGCACATGGATGTCATCGCGAACCTGGCCTATGCGTTGAACGCGGCCCTTTCGTTGCTCCAGGCGGGAAGGGTTCCAGGGTAAATCGACGTTGACCTGCGCTCCTAGCCTTTGCAGATTGAGCCCTTCACAGGCAGCGTCCGTCGCACACACAAGCCGAATATCGCCTGCCTGAATAGAAGCCTTGATCTGTTCGCGTGCCGCAGTGCGTCGGTCAGTACCTCGCTGAACGAACGATGCTGATCCGCCTGCATAGAGTGCGACCGGTTCGCCTGGAAATGCAACGCACAGGGCATCTAGTACCCATTCGGCCGTCGTCCGATATTGGCTGAAAATGATTGCGCCGTTGAGCTCCAGCCAACGGCGTTCACGTAGGTAGTGCAGGATCACTTGCACCTTCGGATCGACATCGCTCCCGTCTACGACGGCCGCAAGATTGCGCTCGACGACGCGCAAGAACTGGATCTCTTGCGGATCGGGAGGTGTGTCGTCGGTAGGCGTACCCTCGTCTCCGATTTCATCTTCTGGGATAACCGCCGTGTCTATTCGGCTGAGGAGGTGGCGCGCGGTTTCTAAACCCGCTCGGGCGGACGACCCAATCCGGCGCAGCAAGATGGTTTTCAGGAACCCGGCACCCGGCCGCCGCGCTGCATATATCCGGCTGAAGTGTTCGGCGGCTTCATAGGCAGCAGTAAAGGCAAGGCCCATGACGAGGCCTTGTCCATTGAAGAACGACGTTGGCACCCCATCATCTGATCGAGGGTGGGTGATCACGCCGATCCGCTTCAACAGGCCGCGCTCTTCCAGCATAGGCCGAGTTCGCCGTACAACGCGGCGAACGATTGGATTATGCTGCTCAGCGAGCGTAGTGAAGTCCTGTAGGAAATCGCCGCGCACATCGGGGCCGAGCCCATCGAAGCGCGGTCCGAGGACATCTCCCGGTTGCAGCCGCGCATCATTCCGCACGTCGCGAAAGACCGAATGTTCGGCTGCTGGTGGCAGTGGATTTCGAAACAGGCCCCAGCGGGAGGTTTCGTTCTGCGGCCACGGGCGCTCGCCGGTCAGCAGGCGGATGGATTCTTCGCGTATCCACTCACCGCCGTCGAAGGGCGTCCCCAGTACTTGTGGCGCGCCTTGGCCGAGAGCGGCAATCATGTCCCACAACTCGACCGCATCAAGCTGGATCGGCGTCGCAGTGCCCAGGATCACGTTAATGGCGTTGCGCGCGACCTTGTGCAGGAATTCCAGAAGATTGTTGCGCGTCGCCGTGGTTTGCCCTCGGCGCGTTTCGCGCGACGCGCGGGCTTTATGGGCCTCGTCAAGAATGACGACGCCGAACGACTTCTTTGCCAGTGCACCTCGCTCGGCGTTGTCGTCTCCGTTGACGATCAGGCCGGTCGAGACGATCCCGATCCGCCACGGGCATTTCCCGACGAAGCTCGGATCGCCCTTCTGCGTCAGCGGACGGCGCTCGCCATCGAGCCAGCATTTCTTCTGTGTCGACCACACTGCGGCCGGGATGCCGAGTTTGTCTTCAAGTTCTTCCTGCCATTGCCAGATCAGCGTTGCCGGCGCGAGGATCAGTACCGGCTTGTCGTCGAGCATCGAAAGAACCAACGCCGCCGCTGCCATCGAGAGCGTCTTGCCGAGGCCCACATCGTCCGCGATCAAGAAGCGTGCTTGGCCATAGAGCCGATGATCATCCACACAGGTTTGGACGAAGCGTTTCTGCCACGAACGGAGAATTTGGCCGCCCTTGTAGATCGGGCGTTCGGCCAGGACAGCATCCGGCGAGATTTCACCGGATGCGTTCCGCGCGTCCTCGATCGAACGGTACTCCATCCGGTTTGCCATGGCGGCAACGTGCTTGACCACCGCGTCGGGCAGATCGACGCCCTGCGCCCAGAAGTGCTCGAATTCATCGCGCACCCAATCCCCGGCCGCCGGGTCATCATCGCCCCAAAGGATTTCGTAGGCGTGGCGAAAGCCAGAGGCGGAATCGTTCACGCTGCCGACAAACGAATAGACGCGGCCATCGGTGTGCTCGATTACGCCCGCCTTGCCGTGAACGAATACGTTATCACCGTCGCGCGGCACGACGCGCACCTTCATGCGTCCGGAAAACAGCAGATCGTGAAGGCGGCGATAGCGTTCACGCGCCAACAACAGGTCAAGACCGACCTCGGTTGATTGCCAGCTCGAAACCAGTGTTTGCGCGAGCGCGTTCTGTCCATCGCGCGCTGCCTTCGCGACCTCCACATCAAACGGGTCCAGATCGCCGTTACAGACGACCCGGATTTCGCCGACCGTATCGAGCGCTTCACCGACGACTTCAAGAAGTGACGAGCGGAAATAACCTGCGATCCGCAAATAGCGGGTGGCGCCGTTTAGTCGATCGCCCAGAATGGTGCCGAGCGCTTGACGCCGAGAAGAAAAGCGCTCGATGCCCATGCATTACACCCGATCAAGCTTCAGGGCTTCGGCAAGCTCGTGCGCGGCGGAGCTTTCCTCGGGCCGGATGTGCTTCGTCTTTGCGGCAACGTAGGCGGCTAACGCGATCAGCTTTTGGCGCCGCTGCCAATAGTCGGCGGCGTACTCCGTCCGAAGGGTAGTGACGCCGAGCTTCGGATCGCCCTTTTCGAGGGTCTTCCAGACTGCAAACAGAACTTGCCGCAGCTGCGTGGCGAAGAAGCCTTCGCCGCCGAGTTTGGCGCCCTTGAGATCAGCGGCGCCCGCTAGTGCGGCGGCGTTGGCCGTGGTGGACGCCATCACGCTTGCATAATCGCCGAAGGCGAAGCTCTTCGCGAAGTTCTGGAAGTCGGCGACCTTGGTCGATCCCTTCGCCTCCATATCCAGCATTCGAACATAGAAGCGTTCGGGCGCGCCGAGATCGCGCCACATGTCGCGCGGGAAGTCGGTCGGAACGAGCATGCCATTAGCGACCTGCGCGGCGTAGTCGACCAGATCGCGGATCATGGTACGCTCACCCTTGGCGAGCTTCCGATAAAGATCGCGATCAAGCGGCTGACGGTCAATTGTCGAATAGGATGTGACCACCTGAAGAGCGGCGGCATAGGCAGCCAGCGTCAGATCGCCGTCGGTATAGAGTGTCTCGGCAGTCCACGCTTCGTCGAGGGCGTTAAGGCGATCTAGTTGCGCCCGAACGCCGTCTTCAATCTCTGCTTCGATCTCCATCCTCCGCGCGTTCGCTTCCTTGAGTCGCTTACGCAGTACGAGGCAAACAGTGCCCTGAACATAATTACCAGAGCCACTCGTTTTCTCTATCTCAGTAACGATGTTCCACGCACCTGTAACCCGCAATCCAGAAGCCCAAAGCACAGAACCAAGGTCTGCCCACACACCTGCATCTTGGTGCGTGAACATCACTACTTGGCTTCCATTCTCTGGCATGTGCTTTGTCATGGCCGAATACGCGGCGACCATATCGCGCCGAAATTCTTCGTCTTTGCCTTTGATGGCACTATTTCGTTGGCTATCCCATTTCCATTCATTGAATGGGGCAGGCGGATTCTTCCTCAGCCAAGCGATGAAAAACTCAGTGATCTCGTGATAGTTAATCGCATCAGCATATGGCGGATCGGTCACGAAAACGTCTGTCTCGCAATCGTGTCTCCGGGCGTCACTGCACCGAACAGTTGTGTGCCTCACCGGATTTCTGGCACGAGTTCGAACAAATAAATTTAGTAGATTCGTTGAGGCGTAAGTTCCGAAATTGAATTGTGTGTTAAGCGCTTGATTATCGAAAACGTTTGAGGGCTGGCCTCCCGAGCCGTTAGATTTTGACCATTTTGGAAGCCGGGAGGAGCGGTCCAGAAGCCGACATAGATCGACAAAACCAATACATGGTTCGCGCAAAGACTGTGCTCTTTTTAGGATGCTAAAGAACAACAACTGTCTTGGTGTAAACAGGTGATGCCAGTACGTCCATCCACGGGTCCTTATGGGCTCGTCCGTCTTCTCTCCGGGTTCAATTAGCATGTCAGGAACGAGGCCTTGCTCTTGCCAGAGGGCAAGATTTTCACGAACAATTGCCTCAATTTGGCGTTCGCGCGCTAGATCATCTTCGCTGACTGACGAAAAAAAAGTATTTTGCCTTCCCTTGCCAAAGCTATCCTTCGTAATCCATTGGATCGCGTACAGCCGTTCCTGATAGATATCGTCGGCACGCGGGCTGATATCGGACTTCTCCCAGAATCGAAGTTGATTTCTGTTTCTACCTTCTGCGTCCTTATAATCTCCCCGAATGGTGGATAGTTCTGCTGCATCGCGGGCATCATCCAACATCGGATGAACTAGCCGACCACTTTGAATTGTGCCGGCCTTGGCTTCATGCATCGCTGCGGCAGAAACGCCGGTGTTAATTTCAATGTCGTAGCGTTTAGTCGCATAATCGGGTACTAGCCGAGCCGCGACGTTCCAGTCTTTAGTTATTTCCCAAGATGGTGCCATTGGCACCATCCACCCCGTCTTTGGGCAGCGAGTCTCAAGCACATAGAGATGATTTTTGGCCCGGTTTCCGTGTCGATCGTGCTCGGTCCCGAGTGCAGCGATTTCTTCATTAACAATCTTGGCAACTGACTCCTGCGCCCTTTCAATCTCGGCATGACGCTCAGGTGTTGCTCCAATGATGTTGAACGCTCCCCAGGTGAGCATGCAAGCGACCGGGTTCAGATCCGATGCAAATGAATCACACCCGATTCTCGCTGCTTCAAAGGGTATCGAACCCCCACCTGAGAAAGTGTCGGCAATCTTTGGCCTATGCCCAAATCGAGCGATGCCCAATTGCTCGACAAGCTCCGTCATCGAGCGGGCCAAGGTTCCTAGATGATGATTGATTTCAGGCCAGACTCCGCTCAGAATATTGTCATCCTCGCATTCCTCCGGTCGGCGGACATGCTTGAGCCGTTCGTCGAAACTATATGGCAACGTCGCGAAGGCTTCAGCCATTCTTCTTTCACGTTCCAGTTTCCCTAAGTCCTCTCGCCACCGACAGCGACGCCCATCGGTTTCTGTCAGAAGGTCAGCATAACTTGGAAAAAGACGAGCAAACTCCGCTGCGCTTCCACTAAAGCGACGTGCGATAGCCAAATCATCCATCGCCATCAGCTTGAGGAATACATCCAGATCTTTTCTTAGGTCATCTGTCGCTGGAAGAAGGACACCTAGGATGACTGCGCGCACGAGGATGAGTGGCTTGCGCCCTTTCCAATACGCACCCAGGGCGGTAAGCGTCTGTGCTTGCTTAGCTTCCCTCTCTTTGTACGCCTCGGCCGACAACCTCCCTACAGGAAACTGGGCCTCAATGAACGAAGGCGCGTCCTTCAACGACAGCGGCGCGAGGCCTTTAGCTTCCTCTTGTTTTGCGGTGGCGAGTGCGGTCATCGAAACTCCGGATCTGATTAGCGCTTCACGGTGCGAGCCTATTCTGCGGGCAGGGTCGGGGCGAAAAGGAAACCCGGATCATCCGGAGTTGGTCTCGTAGGCTTCGCACGCTTCGGCTTTCCGCCATCCGGTGCATAGCTATCGTTGGAGCGCGGCGCGAGGGTGCCGCGCCCGGTGACCGCGCCGAGGTGGAAGGCGTCATTCCGCGTGCCGAAGCAAAGCGCTTGGCGCAAAGCGCCCCGCCAGCCCATGCCACATTGATGCGCAAGGCCGGTCGCCGCCGCCGTCATCGTATAAAGCCACCAGCGCTCTTCGACCTTCAAGCCCACCCAATTGCGAATGGCCACGACGGTTTCTTCGGGTCTCACGTCGGGCAGCTCGACAGCCCAGAGCAAGACCAAAAGCTCCTTGCCGAAAAGCCGCTGAACGGCGGTCTCATCTGCACCCCAGCGCCCGGCGGGTTTGCCTTCGGCCTTCAGGCGGCGGTTGAACTCGGACCGTAACTCCGGCGAGATGATATCCCAAACCGCTCGTGGGGCTTCGCAACGCATGATCGTTTCTGGCGCCCACTGGGCTTCCCGCTCAGTTGGCGGCCGCCCGAAGACCTCGAAAATCTGCACCTTCGCGTCGCGCCCCTTCATTAGGCGCACGAGATAGCCATGCTCCTGATAAATGTCGGCGCAATCGAAGTTTGGGGTGACGGTTTTCATGAGCTATCCTTGCGCGATCCTTTTACTCCTGCGTCCACGTCACGCGATCGAAATCCTCCCCCGCCGCGTCACAAAATGCAGTGAGTTCACGCCCCGACGGGAATGCAACGCCATCAAGGCGCAATTTTACTGTCGGGGTGGAGGCATTCAGCTTCGCGACGAGCGTCTTCACAAGCGCATCGAGATCAACTGCCGGCACCGCAACATCGCGACCAAGACGCAATGTGAGAAAGTCCGCTTCAGATCGCGAGCCGTTGACCTCGATTGATCCGCCGAGGATCTGTGTATCGGGCGTCTTGGCCAGTCTATCAAGCGAGGAGAATGCGGTGGCGGTGTCCTTGGGCTCAAACCGTGAAGTCATGGTGGCGGGCGCGTCGGGCTTCAGCACCGGCTTGACCTGGTTGTATGACCCGCTGGCAGAGTCGCTCATGCCTCCTTGCAGAGGTGCCGTTTCTTCCTCGCTGAATTGCCCACTGATTTCTGCGACGGCGCGCAGGCGGGTTGCTCCAGCGGGGGCTTCGATATCAGGGCCAAGTATCGGGCCGACCTTGGGATCGGAGCCGTCGAACGTGGCGCGAATCACCGCCGAACGGGGGCTGACGATGAACGTGACGTGATGGCCGCCAGAAACCCTCTTCACATCTGGCTTCACGCGAATCGGCGCACGCCATTCGAAGACGTCGCCGGTCTTTGCCACAGCCTTGCTATCGACCGCGATGAACCATGCCGCCGCTGCCGCTGTCTCGTGCACGCGGCCATTCAGTTTGGGTGCGGTTGACGGATCAGGTGGCCCGTTCTCGGATACATAAATGGTGTCGGCATCTTCCGGCGTAACGTTGATCAGGAAACGGCCAGTTTCGAGAGGGTTTGGGCCGAAATCGTCCAGCCGGGCGGACACCTTGGTCTGGCGCTCCCATTTCCTCGCTATCAGCCCTTCGCGCTCGCGCCAGAACCCGCGTTGAACGGCGGTCTTCACGAGCTGTTCGAACCCGCCACGCGGGAGCCAGAACCAGCCCGATCGGACGGCGGCATTGCGCTTGAGGGAGGATCGTTGAACGGCGTCGGCGTCGAAGAGAATTTCTTCGGCATCGAGGCGGAGGGTTTCGAACTCAGCGTCGAACTTGTCGCTTGAGATAAACTTGCCACGCTTCGCCAGGGTATCCACGATCTGCTGCTCGCCCGAATAGTCGTTCCGGTCGAACTCCATGCGGAAGTCGTCAATTTTTCGCAGCGCTTTGCCGGTCGGGAACATGATCGTCTTGAAAGTCTCGCGAAGGGCGCTCGTGAACCCCGCTGCTTCGCGTTCCTTCACGCCTTGAAGCTCTTGCATCTGTGATGACGACGCCCCGTGCTGCGCCTTGATACGCTCTTCGACCTTATCGATGGCGCGCGTGCGCCGCGCGCTTGTTCGAAGCGTAGAAACTGCATTCGGATCGGCGGTTAGAACTAGAACGCGGTTTTGGAGATCCAGCCTGTTCCACCAATCGACAAAGTCCTGAGGCAGCTTGTCGGCGGCTCGTTCCAGGATCACAAGTGTCGGACGGTCATCATCGAGCTGGATTTCGTCGAGCGCAGGCAAGATCGCCATGCGATCGGAGTAGAGCGCGCCGGTTCGAGGTTTGAACACCTCTTGCAGTTTCCTTCGGAGCGTCTGATCGACTTGCTCCTCGGCGATATTCGAAGCGATCTCGGTGATCTCCGCAGTTACGTTTGCCGTCTGACCGAAGAAGACGCGCTGATCCACACCTTGGAAAAGATACCAAGCCTGGCCTTGGATTCGTCCGAGGGCAGCCTTGATTTCGGAGACTTCGAGCAAGGGATCGACGAGGGTTTCAATCAGCTCGCCGTCAGTCAGTCCACGCAGCGGTGATTCCGCTGCCGACAACGATGACATCAGCAAAACCTTGGCCACCGCCGACGCGGTCGGAACACCGTCAGCGGCGGCGATCTTTTCAGCCAAAGCGTTGCCTCGGTCTGCCACGTCCCGCGATATTGCATTCGAATAGGCAGGATTGATCTTGCGGATCTCCTCGAGCGTCCCTTGATCGTTGAAGTCGAGGTGCTGAAGTCCGATCAGGAAGGCATTGTCGTTCGCGTTGAGCGCCCCGCGCACGGCGAGGCGAAGCAATCGGATGAGCGCACGAGTTTTCTGGTAGCCGCGGTTCTCCGAGAAGCGGGCGACGATATCGCGGATCGAAGGATGGAACGGGTAGGTTTCCCGGATACGTTCGATGAACGTTTCCGGCGTGGTAGCGATTGTGTCGACGCGCTTGGCCTTTTGGAGCGCGTCTACATAAGCCTGAGCCACTTCATCGATCCGATCGGCGGACGGTAAGCCGTCGAAGAGACGCTTTCGAACGATCGCGAATACCTCACCAGTATTCTGCTGGACCGGAGTGATCGCTTGCGCGTTCCGGTCGTAATGTTTGGTCAGACTTTCAATTAGCGTTCGAAGCTGGCCGGAACCATCAAGATAAACGTCATCCTTCAAATTCGTAACGACAACACATGCACGCGGACATCGAGGCAACGCATTAAACAAGCGTTCCAGCGCACCAATCGTAAGATCGCCGAGCGTCGTGTTTCCGACGGGCTCGCCCTGTGCCATCTGGAGGTAACTGGGCAACTCATCCAAGAGGATCAGCACCGGTTCGTCGCCAATAACAGCTACCCACTCGTCAACGCCCGGCGATCGGGCGCCCTTTTGCCAAAATGGAGCCATGACATCGCCACGGCCGAGCTTGTCGGCAACATACCCCCATAACAGGCTGTCGGGGTTCTGGTGGCCGTTGAAGATCACCACCTTTGCCGCACCAAACTCGCTGCCGCTGGCGATTCGTGGGATTACCTCCCGCCGTAGCTCGGGATCAGACGCGAGCAGACCAAAAGCGATCAAGCTGTGTGTCTTGCCGCCACCCATGGCCTGCGTCAGATAGAACGCGCCGTCGTCGGTCTTGCCTGCCAGGCGCTCGAACCCGCGTTTGACGAGCAGGTCCAGTCCAGCCGTAAAATGGTTGCGGCCGAAAAACTCCCTGCCATCGATTTTGCCTGACGCGAAGTCTTCCAACTGAGCGACTTGCTCGACGAGACTGTCGCTCCTCACGATGGCATTCGGAATACACAGTTGTTTTACAGTTGCTATTGGCATCGCCCCGCCCGTGTCTCGGATCGCCGACCTTGGTAGAGGGCATCGCCTTCAATAAAGGTCCGTTTCTCCGCTTTGCAATTTGCAATAGGGTAGTCTGATAGCGCCTTCTCAATCAAATGTCCGCGTTTGCCGGAGTTAGGGCGCATAGGTTCACAGTTTTCTGACGACTTACAACCGGTCGAGCGCAAACCAGATCCAGCAAGCAAATTGTGGAGGTCCGACCCCGATCTCTCGCTTGGTGTCAATCGGCGTGGGCTCTCCGTCCCGATCGAGGACGATCAACTCGGCTCCACTAACAGAACACTTGACGACCACCCAACACAACGATATTGTTGTGTTATGCTTCCTGATGCCGATTCATCGACCGGCTACCTTCCTCCTGGGGTTCACGAAGCCCCATGGAACGAGGTCGCGCCGAGGTTCAGCGCCAACGGCCACCGGACCCGCCTCGTCGGAGGTCTGTTGGCCGCGCTTCAGAACCTAGCGGGCGCGGGCTGCCGGTCGGTGCTCCTCGACGGAAGCTTTGTTTCTCAAAAGGCACTGCCGGAGGACTATGACGGAGCTTGGAACACTCAAGGGGTCGACCCCTATCGCCTCGACCCCGTATTGCTCGATTTCACGAATGGCCGAGCGGCCATGAAATCCAAATATCTGGGCGAGCTCTTTCCGGCGAGCTTATTCGCCGCCCCGGGCGTACTCTACCGCGACTTCTTCATGAAGGATCGCAACGGGGTGCCGAAGGGCGTCGTTAACATCGATCTCGGGAGTCTGCCATGATTAGCAACGAACGGCAGTACAAGATCACGCGGAGCGAAGCCGATCGCTTTCGCAAGGCTATCGGCGAGCTCGCCAATGGTCCTGCGCGCCACGATGTGCATCCTCGCCTACGGCAGGCAGAACGTGAAGCGATGGAAAGCCAGCTTGCCGACTTGCAGGCGGAAATCGCCGAGTATGATCGCCTCAAGTCCGCCGACCTCTCGATGATCTCCATCAACTCGTTCGACGAACTGGCCGATGGGCTTATCCAGGCGCGGATCGCGGGCAGGCTCAGCCAGAAGGACCTCGCCGAGCGCCTCGGTCTCAAGGAACAGCAAGTCCAGCGCTACGAAGCCGAGCGCTACGCTTCTGCCAGCTATCAGCGCTTGCGCGAAATCGCCAACGCGCTCGGTGTGCGCATCAAGAACGATATCCTTCTGCCTGTAGCGCCGGATGGTTTTGCAGGGCTCGTCAGCAAACTGCGCCAGGTCGGGCTCGACCGCGAGTTTCTATTGACGCGGTTGCTGCCGTCGGCCGATGCCGCGCGCGCCAGCGGCGAGGTCGGCAGCGAGGACGACGACTATGCCTTGACTGCCAAGGCTGGCGCGGTCCTCGAGCGGGTGTTCGGTTGGACGCGAGACAATGTCTTCGGAGCGCAAGCGCTCGTCGCTCCGCGCTTCGCCGCGGCTGAAGCACGGTTCAAGATGCCTGCCAATCGCGCCCAGGCTGCGACCAGCCTCTATGCGGCCTACGCGAACTATCTCGCCGTCGTCGCACTCAAAGGCGCCCGATCGCTGCCTAAAACGGAAATCCCGACCGATGCAGCGGCCATGCATCGGTATATTCTTAAGAGCTACAACACCGTTGATCTCAAGAGCGCGCTTCATACCGCCTGGGACCTGGGCGTCGTCGTTCTACCGTTGCGCGACCGCGGCACCTTCCATGGCGCCTGCTGGCGCTACGAAGGCCGCAACGCAGTCGTGCTAAAGCAGACCTCGCGCCACGAGGCGCGGTGGCTGTTCGATCTCCTGCACGAGGTCTTCCATGCCAGCCAGCGCCCCGAGGCAGAGACGTTGGAGGTGATCGAGGCCGACGAGACCTCTTCCGATCGGCGTAACTCCGACGAGGAGATCGCCGCAAGCCAATTTGCCGGAGAAGTCATTCTGGATGGAAAGGCCGAAGCCTTGGCTCAGGCCTGCGTCCAAGCCGCTCGCAATTCGGTCGAGCGGCTCAAGAGCGTCGTTCCCACGATCGCGGCAAAGCACTCGGTCAGCGTCGGCTCGCTCGCGAATTATCTCGCGTTCCGGCTGTCGTGGCAGGGCGTAAGCTGGTGGGGGGCCGCCGCAAACTTGCAGGCCGACGACGGCGATCCGTGGATGATCGCGCGCGACGTCTTCGTTGAACGCTTTCCTTACGACATTGACAACGATCTCGATCGACAATTGCTCGATCGGGCGCTCCATTGAGGTTTTCCCATGGCTGAGTTCCAGAAACCCCCGCCGCTCGACATCAAGTGCACGTCGACCGACTGCGACAACGACCTTCATTGTTTCAAGCAGCTGAAGAAGATGACGCCCGACCAGCGCGGCAAATGCCGAGCCTGCGGAGTGGACCTGGTCGATTGGAAGCGGCTGCATCGCCGCGACAAGGGTGATGCAGCGCACACCTTCGTTGCGCTTCAGCACGAACTGATCCGTCACCACTTCTTCCATCGCCCAGTCGACGACGCCGCGATGCGCCATGCCCAGCGCAAAGGCCGCGACGCGCTAAAGGAAGCGGCGAGAGACCGTCTTGGCAAGTATCTCGCCGTAGCAGAGCCGCCCCGTGACGGTTACCAGACGCCGCTTGAGGGCAATGCGATCTACTATGCGCAGCACGCAACGGCCACATGCTGCCGGACGTGCCTCGAATATTGGCATGATATCCCGAAGGGCCGCCACCTGACGCCGGAGGAGTTCGACTATTGCGTGACCCTCGTCTACCTTTTCCTTGACGAGAAGTTGCCCGATCTGGCCGACGAACCCG
Source organism: Mesorhizobium sp. M0166 (assembly GCF_040322255.1). Classification (NCBI taxonomy): domain Bacteria; kingdom Pseudomonadati; phylum Pseudomonadota; class Alphaproteobacteria; order Hyphomicrobiales; family Phyllobacteriaceae; genus Mesorhizobium; species Mesorhizobium sp. M0166. The sequence continues at coordinate 25,140 of NZ_JAMYTD010000060.1, forward strand.
TCAAGGTGCCTCCCCGCCGTCGTGGCCTGCCACCCGAGCCGGAGGGGCCGCACTCGTGAGGAGCATGGTGAAGCCTATCGACACCGAGCGTTTCGCCGAGCAATTGCGCGCGCGCGCGATCGACGTCGAGGGTGGCCGCGTCCTGATCTCACGCCTGGCAGGGTCGGGCCAGGAGATCGATCTGACGCTGCCGGCGAACTGCAATGGCTATGGGCGCGTCCGCCATTTTCGGCTCGCGACCGCCGAAGGTTGGCCGACCAATCCGATTCCAATCGCGCCTGCATGCCGAGCGCTAGACATTACCCCGGTTCCCGACGTCATGACGGCGCTTGTCTTTCAGAACGCCGCCTGCGCCTGGCGTTGCTGGTACTGCTTCGTCCCGGAGGAGTTGCTCAAGGCCGATCTTAACCGTTCTGAATGGTTCACCGCTGCCGAGCTCGTTGACCTTTACCGCCAGATCCCCGACGGACCCCGGATAATCGATCTCTCCGGAGGTTCACCGGACCTCGTGCCGGAATGGACACCCTGGATGATGAGGGCCCTCATCGACGCCGGTCTCGCCGAAACGACTTATCTCTGGACTGACGATAACCTCAGCACAGCTTACCTGTTCGATGAGCTCGCGCCTGCCGATCTCGCCCTGATTCGCAGCTATCGGAACTACGGCCGCGTCTGTTGCGTCAAAGGTTTCGATGCTAGATCCTTCGCCTTCAACACGCGCGCTGCACCACAAGACTACGAGCGCCAGTTCGAGATTCTGCGGCGCCTGCTGGCGTTAGGGCTGGATGTCTACGGGTACGTCACGCTGACCTCGCCGCACGACGACGGCGTCGCACAGGGTGTCGCTGACCTGATGGACCGGCTACAGGCGATCGATCCCAAGTTTCCGCTTCGTGTCATCCCACTGCGCATTCAGATCTTCACTCCGGTCGAGCAAAGGCTGGCGCGCCACGAAGCGCGGGAAAAGAGTCTTGTAGTTCAGGAAGAGGCGATTGCCGCTTGGATGGGCGAGCTTGAGAGACGATTTTCACCGAATTTGCGCGCCTTGCAGATTTGCGATGTGCCGCTCCGCACGAGGGTCGCATGATCCAGTCGCGCCGCTCGCTTTCGCAAAATGCCTTTACCGCCAGGGTTGACGGGTTGATTTGCGCCGCGATTTCAAACGGCGCGACGAACTTCGCGACGCTTCTGCACGGTTTGCCGGCGGTTTATCCGACTGAGCTCCTCGCGTCGCTGAATCGGCTGGCGGCCGGCGGCATGATCGACTCGGCATTCGCTGCGTCGGTTCGTCACCAAGCCGCCGCGAGCGGCTCGGACGTCATCGAAGGCCGGTCTTTGCTGCCCTTGCCGCACCCGCTCGATTTCGAGTGGCGGTTCACGCCCGACACGGCGCGCTTGCTGCTCAATCGCGCCGCCGAAATGACGCCGGCCGGCAGCGACATTCTATTGTTCGGAACTCCGGGACTCGCTGTCGAGGCATTGACCTTGCCGATCGGTCGCCGCCTTGCCTTTCTGGCCGAAAACAACAGCGTCACCGATCGAGTCTTCGAGCTCAATCGCGCCACAGGTTCGCCGCTCTCCATCGCGTTCTGCAGCGGCGGCCTACCCCGTGAGAGCGCTGACGCCGTTCTTCTCGATCCACCGTGGTATCTCGACTTTGTGCGGCCAATGCTCACCGCCGCGGCGCATGCCTGCCGCCCCGGCGGTGTGGTACTTATCAGCCTCCCACCCGACGGTACGCGCCCGAGCGCGGAAGCCGACAGGCAAGCGGCTGTGGCCTTTGGCCGGAGGCTTGGGCTCGACCCGATTGAGCATTGCGCTTTGGCCATCGGCTATGAAACGCCATTCTTCGAGCGCAACGCCCTTGCCGCTGCCGGGATCTATCCGCCGCCGCACTGGCGGCGCGGCGACCTATTGGCGTTCAGGAAGACGCGGGCGCCGACCCGGCATCATCTCGCTGCTTCAGCGCAACGTCGCGACTGGATAGAAGTCGGCATCGGCCGCATGCGCCCAAGTAGCGAAACGCGCCCCGGCGAGGCTGGCCTCATGTCGCTGATCGATGGCGACGTACTGCCGACGGTGAGCCGGCGCGACCCGAGCCGTCGCCTCGCGCAAGTCTGGACATCTGGCAACCGGATTTTCCGAACCAATAATCCACAGGTTGTTCTTGAGGCCGCGATTTCCTGTGCTGGCGAGACGATGGGCTCTGGTGTCCAGCCACACCTTTGGGGCACTATGCAAGAACGCGAGCAGCTTGAGCGAATCGCTGACGAGTTGCGAGCCTTAGCGGCTCTCGAAGCACAAGAAGAACGAGGTGCGCCGAAGGCGGCGCTTGAACGGAGCGTGACTTGGAGGTCCAGTTCGACGCATTGCTGGAACAGGTCGACAGCCACGATTTCTGGCTGACTTACTTATCAGACGCGACGCAGCCTGCGAGCCGCATCGGGATCCATCTCGCCATCTTCTCTGAACCGTTCCTGTCGATGGTGCTGTCGGGTGAAAAGACGATCGAATCGCGATTCAGCCGAAATCGCTGCGCGCCATATGGCGAGATTGGCGATGGGGACATCATTCTTGTGAAGGAGGTCTCCGGGCCGATCTGCGGCATCGCACTCGCACGACGCACGTGGTGCTATGACCTCGAAGCCGAGCCGCTTGATCGCATCCGCCATCGATTTGGTGCGGGCATTGGCGCTGATGATGAATTCTGGGCTTCCCGAGCCGATGCGCTCTACGCCACGTTGATCGAGCTTGATACCCCTGCGTCCATCGCGCCCGTAAACTGCGACAAGCGCGACCGTCGCGGCTGGGTGTCGTTGCGGCCTCGCCAGATGAGTTTCGCCTTCTGATGAGCCTGCTGCTCTGTTTCTCGGGTCAAATCGGTAGTGGCAAGTCGTCGGTCAGCACGGCTGTTGGGGAGGCACTCGGTTGGCGACGCACTGGTTTTGGAGACTACTTGCGTAGCGAGATCACGCGTCTAGGGGGAAATCCAGACTGCCGTGAGGCGTTACAGGACTTGGGCCAGAAGCGCGTTGATGAAGACCCGAAAGCATTCTGCCGCGACGTCCTAGTACTACTGCGTCATAAATTGCGAGCCTGACGCGGACTGTCCATTGCCCTTATGCAGCACGGACATCGTTGCAGACGGTTGGC
>NZ_JAMYTD010000061.1:0-23636 GCF_040322255.1 Mesorhizobium sp. M0166
GCTTCCCTGATCACGAAGCAGCACCCTAACAAATCCGCGACCAGCGCGAATCCCCTTGCAGCCGCGACTTTCTGACTCAGTAAGACTAGCCGCTGGCGGCTTTAAACCGGGCGACAATTTTGTGGTCGACGGTGTCCGGCATGTGAGCATTTTCGACATTCTTGTCGCCGTAAGCAAGCCGAGCCACGCGCGCCTCCTGTTCCTTGGAGCTGTCGAGACCACGCGCGTCGCGCGCGTTCAGACGCGGGGCGACGCGCAAGATTTCGCTCGTGCATCGACACATCGCGTAGAGGCGGAATTGGGAGATACGCTTCCACAACGAGCCCACGGCGTTGTCAATGCCGATCAGCCTTTGAACCGCGTAGTCTCAGATTGCCTCGAGCTGATTAAACGCTGGCAAGAGAGCCCGTTCAGCCCCAGCACCGGTGTCTAGTTGACCAGTCGTTCGAATAGCGGTCGCCATTGCGGGGCAAGCCCCTTGCCTCGGGAGTGGAGCAGCGGCAGGCAATTGTTGGGCACGGTGGTCGGAAATACGACGCTCAGCCCTTGACCACCGTAGCCCAAGGGCGCGTTCCTATAGATAGTTGCGCCGATGTCGGTCGCGACCGCCTTCGCCCTGTCTCGCTCCTCGGGGGTAGCAAAGACGCCCCGATCGCCTGCAAACAAGTAGTCCGCCCCGCCGAGGATTTCGCCGGCGCGGAAATCGATTCGAGGGTACTCGAGTTGGGATAGCGCTTGGAGCATGGCCTGTTGGCCCTCGGCAGTGGCCAAGAGGGCGAAAGCGAGAACGAGGGGACCGCCGGCGGATAACAAGGTCAAATTGTCGTCGTGAAAACTTCTCATGTTCGCGGCAAGAGACTGCCCTGTACCCACGATGTCGTCGACCACCACTATCACCTTGGGGATGCCGTGCTGTTCGACGTGACGATTATACGCTTCCTGGAAACTCGATGGGGGCAGGATCGCCGTCGTCGCAACAAGATTCTCCTCAGCGTAGAGTGAGGCGTACCGTTGCCCGCTCTTTCCTTCGCCGTCGACGTAGGTAATTACAATGTCGCTACGCCTGTCGGTAGTCTTGCGCCGAACCGCGGCATCAACGAACCCGAGCACCACCAAGCGGGCGCTCCTTATCCGTTCAAGCACGTCCGCTTCTGAGAGGAAGCGGGTTGCCCTCAGAATCGCGAAAAGTGCCCGCTGGTCACGATTTGCGGGCCGCTGGTTCAGCCAGGCGCGCACGTCCTCCGGTCCGACATGCCTGCCCCGATAGGTCGGCCACTTGCTGGTTAGCGCAACCAGCTCCTCCGACAGAACGCGGGCTGCATCCTCAGCGCGTTGCGCCTCCGCCGCTAGATCCTGTGAGAGCGCGTCCGCGGCCAGCCGGGTCAGCCCCACGTCGATGAGCCACAACTGGAAGATGGGCAGGACAGTGCGGTAGTTGCCATACTCCTCGACGAGCACCTCACGACTTACGAAGTCGGCCAGCACGCTCCTCAAATCAGCCTCGGCCAAGTCGGATGAGCTCCTGTGCGCGTACAAATTGACAACCGTCGCCGCAACGCCCGCCCTGATACACCGCGCGAGTGCGGCCAACACGCGCTTGCGTTTGAGGACAATGGGCTCGCGTTCTTCCACGGGAGCCAGGATGCCGTCTTGCCAGAGATGCGCGAAGAGATTGTCATCAAAGCGTGATATGTCGGCGTTGACCGCCTCTCGGACTTCTTCCCTAGTGATGTCGATGTCGTGCTCCCGGAGAGCCCGCGCGAAGACCTTTGAGCAAATGATCTTGCTAAAGTACGGGTTACCGTTGGTCAGATCGTAGACCTCAGCGATGGCGTCCGGGTGCCATTCCAAGAAGCCGGCCGAAGGTTCACGAACCAGCCGGACATAGTCATCCCATTCAGTTGCGCGATTAAAATAGGTCAAGTTCACGCGAGAGAATTTGTTCAGCTTTTGTCCCTGACGGTCCATGACGAAGGGCATGTTCTCGCCACCAACCAGCAACAGGCACACGTTGCTCGTGGTCGTCAGCGCCCTGATGTTGCCGAACACGGTATCGGCTAGGTTGCCTTGGAGATAGAGTTCCTGTGGCATCTCATCGAACTCGTCGACGATAATCACGAAGCGCCGGTCGGGGTCGATGGCCTTCGCCGCAGCAGAGAGCTTCATCAACGGTGACAGAGAGCCGTCGTAAGAACCTCGCGGCAGCACGGCGCCGCCCGGCAACTCGCCGGCGATGAATTCCTCGATCTGCTCGCCGAGTTGGCGAAGTGAGACGCGTGGATCTTCGTGTGCTATCTGGCCCCATAGAATGTAGTGCCAACAAAGCTTGCTTTTCGGATCTCGCAACCGAGCCTGTTCCGCTGCGGCGGTCGCGAGCGAGGTCTTGCCGACGCGCTTCTGCCCTGTAATGTAAGAGGGTTCCATTGGTCTTCGCAGCATGCGAGCCACGAGCGTCCGCACCTGCTCCTGCCGTCCAACGAACGCTTCACCCTCCGCCGGCCCGGTGCTGTAGGGATCCGAATAAGTGTAAGCATCCCAGTCGATGCCGGACGCCTGTGCGACGACGCGAACCTCGAAGAGAGCGCTCTGCCGCCGTGGAGTACCGACCTCTCCCCATTCGATCTCAAGCATTGCGGAAACCGCTGGGCAGGGATCGATCACGTGCACGTCGAGCGCCACGGAGAACTTGCCGGGCGACACGCTGCCGAGCGCGATCTCCTCATTCAGGAATAGAACCTGCTGATTATCGCTTGCGACGCTGATGCGAACGTCCATCGCCGCGCCGCGACCATCGCTGCTAAATGGCACCAGGATTCGCAGGTCGCGGCCGCTCTCCATCAGCGGATAGCGCTTCGGCAGATCAGTGCCTGCCCAGCCCTTGGCAATAACAGCCGTGAACCGGCCTCGCAGAGAGTCGATGAACTCGTGGAGGCGCTGCAATGCGCACTGCAGCCAGGGTTCAAGATAGGTGACCGTGACGAAGGACGGATAACGCGTCGCGAGACGTCGAGCATCATCGATCACGCGTTCGCATGTCTCCACATCTGCGGCAAGTGTCGCGGCTATTTTCGACACGTCGTCCAAGCTCGAATAGACAGACACTACAGCATCCCTGACCTCCGGGAGATGATAGGCACCGCCGAACTCGATGAGGCGCCCGTGAGCAAGCGCGCTCAGAATCGCCTTTTTCGCTTCGAGCATTGAATCGAGCGTTGTGTACGAAACGCGCAGTGGTGCGAGCTGACTCTCGACCCAGGTCAGCGCCCCGCGTAGCGACTCTAACTTTTCGTAGGTCTGGTTCTTCTGCCGGAGCCCAAGAAAATCGGAGAAACCAGGAAGACCTTTCTCTACCAACGCAACGATGTTGCGAGCGAGGTGGTTCGCGGCGTTGTCCTGAACCAGTCCATCGGACGCAAGCGCGCGAAGTACTGCCGATGCGGCGACTCCTGGGGGGTGAGGTAGATCCGCGAGTATTCCCATCGCCTCCCCCATCGAGCCATTCAGGGGCGATGCGGCGAGTCTGAAAAGGAGAACTCGGAGGGCGGCCCGAGCTGTGATGGCATCGGATCCATCCAGCATCCGATTCTCGAAGTCGTTAAGAGCGTTCTGCACCGCTATGTCGTCCATGACCAAATGCTACTTCGCTTGGCATCGCATGGAAAGCGCGGGGGACACGGCACCTGCATGATCGTTCAGGACGTTGGTTTGTCGCCGTTGTTGACGCCTCCCGTGGTATCGGCCTTGATCGAATGCTTGAGGAACTCCGCGTGACACACGTCAACTACGCGCTCGTCTCTCATGCAGGCGCCGATCACATCCAAGGTATCCTGGCGCTCACGAGCGAGCGCATAGCGTCGGTCGGCCAACACCGGCCGCTGCCACTGCTCGAGCTTGGTGGGTGTACTGGGGACGGAATACAGTCGGATTGACTTCGCGCTATAACACGCCCCACGCGCGAAACCGTCCCCTCCCCGTCATCTCGCGCAGACCGAGTTCGCCAACGAGGTTGAGCGCACCCTGCTTCGACACTTTTAGCCTGTCCTGGATCATGGCGTTGGAGACCAGCGGACTCGACAGCACCAGTTCGACCAGGTCGGCCAGTTTCGAGCTGGTGCGCCGTTGTTTGAGCCGCCGTTCCATCTGGCTTTTCGCCATCACCAGCCGGTCGTGCTCCTTCAGCCCCACGAGTGCGGCCTCATGGATCGCATCGAGGGAGGCCAGCAACCGGTCACTGCGATTGCGTGCTCGTCGACGCTCTCGTGGAATGTTTTTCGCGCCGAGATGCAGGCAGGCGAGATGGTGGGCGGCAAGACCTTCCTGCCGCGGCAGCGCGGCCACCAGCAGCGGTCCGAGCCAGATGCCATGCTGCAGCACTTCGATGTCCGACCAGGCTTCGAGCAGGATCGCCGCGCGCAACACCGCCGGCAACTCCCGCGTTTGCGCGAGGACGGCCTGCCATTCGGCCAGCCGTTCTTCTTCATTCCAGTCGAGATCGTAGATCAAGTCCGGCCGCTCGTCCGAACGCGGCGTCCTCGCCGGCACGTCGGCGCCGCTGAGGATCTTTGATGAGCGTGCCAAGACAGCATCGATCTCGGCAAACTCCTCAGCCAGAAGATCGTCCTCAACATCGTCCCGAACATCGGCTTCAGCTACGCTGGTTCCAGCCCTCTGCCCTTCCCGGCCGACACCAACCGCCGCCGATGCCGCGTGCCCACGACCGGTCAATTCACGCAATCCTTCCCGGCTAAGCGCCCAGTCTGGCTTCTGCGACAAAATTCGCCGGCGGACGCGTAAGACGGCATGCGCACGGGTGAGTTCGTGGGTCGGTGTGCGGATGTCCATGTGGGCGTCGTGCAGGACGAGGTCCTCGAGGTGGACGAGCTCGCCCTCGAGCCAGAGCGCGGCGGCCGCATCGGCAAAATGCTGGCGCTCGACGAAGCCGTCGCGGACCGGCGAGCGGGCCAGGCGCTCGTCGAGCCGCGCCAAGGCTTCGGTCGCGCGGGAAACCGGCCCGATGAGGGTTTTCAGGGGCAGATCGCCGATGTCGTAAGCCATTGTTTTCATGATGACTGATTCGCGTTAGTCAAGCTATTAGGTGCTTAGGTTGACTTGCAGAGGGTTTTCTGTGGCGTCTTTCTGACTATCGATAATGACGTCATATCGGGACTGTACAGCACCACGCCCTTGGGCGGTCAGGAGGCTAGAAAACGTTGATTTTCAGGCTCATCGAAGCCGTAGGAGCTACGCAAAAGGGCCACTAGAGACGTTTACAAACGATCGTTTGTTGATATCTTCGGCGTTTGTACAAACGCCTTTTCCGATGCTGAGAGACGCTGTAAATGGCCCGTGAGGCGCAAGATCGACGCTCCGGTCGACCACAGGGCCGGCAAATCGGCTACGCGCGCGTATCGACGGACGAACAAGCGACGGAAGCGCAGGAAATTGAGCTGCGGTCGGCCGGCTGCGACGTCGTCGTTCAGGAACATGGATCCGGTGCGTCGAGAGCTCGCCCTGCCCTACTGCGGTTGATGAGCGACATCGGCGCCGGCGATGTCCTGGTCGTTGTGCGTCTCGATCGCCTTGCGCGCTCGGTCAGCCATCTTCTTCAGGTGATCGAGGATCTGACTGAGAAGGGCGCGCATTTCCGATCTCTGCGAGATCCAATCGACACGTCGACGCCACAGGGCATGTTTTCGCTACAGGTACTCGGTGCCGTTGCCCAGCTCGAGCGTGCGCTTATTTCGGAGCGGACCAAGGCCGGCATCATCGCTGCGCGATCGAAGGGGCGGCTGCCAGGCAATCCTGGTATCCGGGAGCGCAGGCCCGAAGCCCTGGCGAAGATGACCGCGGTGCAAAAGGCATCCTATGGCCGACGGCTACAATCAACTATGAACCAGTGGCTTCCGACGGTCCGCCAGATGCGACCAGACCATAATTGGGACGACATCGCCCGGGTCCTGAAGCAGCGCGGCCTCGACTGGACGCCTGAACGACTGCGGCGGGCAGTGAGGTGGCTCGTCACCGAGCACCTAGCCGAATCCACACTGCTAACGCGGGCGTCTCCTCTGCCTCCCGAAGATCGTCTGATGACTCTTGTGGCAGGGATTTCGCAGTCTAACCCATACCTGTCGCTCCGAGACATCGCTGGCCAGCTCGAGCGCCTGCATGAGCGAACCCCACGAGGAAGCGCGAAATGGTCTGCCTCATCAGTCAAGAACCTGCTCGATCGAGCCCGCCGGGTTGGACTCGTCGCCGAACTGCCCGCGAGCTAACCGTCATCCCGCTGCAGAACAGTCCTCAGTTTACGGTCCGTGGCTGACGTTCAACATTCCCGAGCCGCTTGTACGCGGCCCAGGCATCAGCTGGAACAGCGCTGCCGGCCCGCGCCAGCCAAGCCGCACGATCGGATTCGGCAAGTGAGTTCCACCACACCATTCCGGCGGTTTCATCGGGCGTCGGTTCCCGGTCGTGTTCGTTTTTCATGCCTCAATGCTCTCATAAGACGCTCGTCCCGACAAGCGCTGCAGCCACCGTGCACGGGATCGAAACCCGCCCGGCTGATCATGATCCGCGCCCTGGCTTGTCGAGGCTGCGGCGCAACGCATCGCTGATTTCCAGCCGGGATTCGGGGCGCACAACCTTGCCTGCCGCCTCCAAATCGACGGCAGCGGCTTCAGCTCCGGTTCCGGTCGTCTTCGACGCGTCAAGCTTGGCCCGCAACAAGGCCATCACCATCGGCCAGACCGAGAACTTTCCGACCTTTGCTCTATCTGTCAGGCTGCGCAAATAGCCGCCGGCGCTGTTGATCTGGTCCTGCCGCTGGTAGATCGCAGCAATGGTAATCGCCGCCTGCTGCTCACCCATTGCCGTTCGGGCTTCCTCCCAGGCGCTCGGGCTGACGCCGATGGACGGTCGGGCAACCTCGGCCGCGGCCAGAAAATCACGCCAGTTGCGGATTCCGCCGCCGCCCTTCACCAGCCAAAGCATGCTCGGGCAGGCATCCAGCACGATCCCTAGCGGCAGTTCGCGTTTCGGTAGGCTCCGTACGTTGTCGGTGTCCGCAACGTTGCCGCCCGCTTCATCTTTATTTCCTAAGCCGCTTTCAGATTCAAATTTAGAGTCTGGTTTTGAATTCTGTATGTGGCGCCCATTTTGGGACTCATTGGCGTCCACTTTCTGTGTTTTTAGAAATGATTCCAATGCCTCACGCACTTCAGCCCAAAGGCCTTCAAGCTCCTCGGCAATCGCCTCGAGGGTTTGTCTGGTTGCGGTGCGTGGTATCTGGCCGACAATCGCCTGGTAGGCCTGCTGAACCCTGCCCCAGTTCGCTGGCACGCCTTCCTCAATCCCGGCGTCGATCATCTTGACGATGTCACGGCGGCATATGGTTAGCCGCTCCTTAACGAGACGAAAGGCCTTCTTGTCAGATCTGACCGCTTCCGCAAGATTCTTGAACTCCTCAGCGCGCGCCACGATCGGCGAGATGTCAAAGCCATAGGCCTGCTCGATCTCGCCCGCCTGCCCTTTCCGGGCGAAGCGCTTGCCGTTTGGGCTGTCCCGACGGATGATCAATCCGCACTCGACCAGAACGGCCAGATGTCGCCGTAAGGTCGTTGGGGGCATGCCATTGGCGCGGCGGATCAGCTGCTCGTTGGATGGCCATACAACCAGTTCGCTGTCGCCATAAAGCGCTGTGTCCGGATGGAACGACAACAGCGCGTCGAGAATAGCCAAAGCGCGATCGGTGGCGCCCAGAGCGATCCTGGCGTCCTTGATATCTTGGAAGACATGCCATTTGTGGACGATCGCGTCCTTCGGCACGGCCCTTGCGGTGACTTGGCTTGAAATCATGCCAAGCGTCATCGGCCGCCGCCCAAAGGGCGTCGTCGCAATATTCGTCTCCATTTTCTTTCACCCTCGATTAGGCAAAAGAAACCTGCTCGCCAAAACGACGCCAATGACTCTTGACAGTGATTCGTGGAGATGCGATTCTCAGTCAGCTACTACGGAGAAGGGCTTCCACGACGAAAGTCGCTTGGGGGCCTTTTTCTTTTGCGGTTTCAGTCTCCTGTTGCTGCTTTCTTCGTCTTTCTGAAGGCCTCGTAGAGTCCCTGCAGATTGTCGGAAATCCAAGTTCCAAAGCGGCTGCCATCCGTCTCCTTTACGGCGATCATGACGGCCTTCCCTGCTCTCTGAACGCTGACGCTAACCGACTTGTCATCCGGAGCCCACGATTGGACGCCGGGTTTCACACTGGCCTTGCGGACGCGCTTTTCCTTTACGTTCAGGGCCATGGACAACTGCTCAAAGCGTCGGTTACTCTCTAGCCCGCTGAATTCGGGTTCGGAGAGGATTTCATCGACTATGTCCGATTTCTTGGCGACCAGCAGGGATAGCTCAACCCACCGCTCGCGGCCTATAGATGGAGCTGATCCAATTTTACTTATGACAGATGGCGGGATCCGTGTAGCAACCGACACCATTTTCGAGACGGCGGCGGCGTTCGCAGCCAATGCCGACGAGATGACATCTCTGTCGTAATTCAACTCCTCGAGACGCTTTGCGAACATCGCCTTCTCAATAAAACTAAGATTTGCTCGGGCAGAATTCTCCTGGCCCTGAGCAATGACATGAGCTTTGTCGTCGATCTCCTTGATGACCGCCCTAACCTTCCGTTGGAGATCTCGGGCCACCCGGACACGCCGATGCCCAAAGACGATCATGAAGCGGCCTTCGATGCTCGGGTGGGGGCGCACAAGAATGGGGGAATCCTGACCCCTCTGCTGAATCGCTTCCAGCAGTTCCAGATACTGTTCCCTGTCGTCATCCATGCGATCGGAAACGAACGAGCCGTCAATAGCGTCCGGGTCGAGTTCGACTACATGCTCACCTTCAAGGTACGCATCCGCCTGCTTTGCCAACTCATTAACGGAGCGGATCATTGATTTCGAAGCACCGCGAATCGGATAGGCCGCAGTTGAACTAGATGTCGGCTGGTCGTCTGCCTCCGTCTCTGCGAGGCCGGAAAGAAGGTTCTTACGTGCCATCTTGGTCTACCTCTGGATACAACCTAGTCTGTTGAAAGCGCTGCGCAAAAGTCCGTTTTTGTCAGCGGACAAATCAGCGCCCCCATGCTTTATGTACCAACGTCGCGATTTCTCCGTTTACGACATCGAGTGCATCCATTGCCCGCTCGTATGTGGAACGAGTCATCGCGTTTTTTTCGACTTCGTAGAGGCTCTGCTTGGTAATCCCCGCATCAGAAATCGCCGTGGATTTCAGCATCTGGTTCTTGAGGATGAACTCACCAAAAAGCGTATGGAGGAACGCCACCATTTGTGCTTGCGGCTGATCCGTCGGCTCGTATCGCGTTATAAGATAGCGATACCACTCCAGGTTCACCTCGGCACCCGCTGCCCGGATTGGCTCCAGAATATTCCCGAGCATCAACAGGAATTGGCCCATTGACATGACATCGAGCATCTGCGGATGGATCGTTATCAAGACTGACGTTGCAGCGGTCAACGCTGTAATCGTCAAATAGCCCAGTTGCGGTGGGCAATCGATAACGACGACATCATATAGGGCATCGACCTCCCCCAATGCCGTCGAGATGCGCGTGAAGAAGGCCCTTCCCACGTTAGACGTCCTGTCCGTCATTGCCAAAGGCGTGTCGTATTCGAATTCTTGCAACTCAAGGTTCGCTGGGACGATATCCAGTCCTGGGAAATTTGTTGGCCTGATGATTTCCGAGAGAGAAACCTTCTCGTCGTCGTAGCGGATCGCATCGTAAAGCGATTTCGTCTGGTCGAGTTCTGGCTGGAACCCGTGCAGTGAAGACAGCGACGCCTGGGGATCAAGATCGACAGCCAATACACGGTGTCCCGTCAGAGCGAGATACTGGGCGAGATGAGCTGCTGTCGTTGTTTTGCCGCTACCTCCCTTGAAATTAACCACAGCTAGGATTTGAAGTTTCTCGCCCGACCGACGATGGGGAACATACATGCGGGCGTCGGAGCGCCCGTGTTGGTCAAGGTATTGGCGTAGCTCGATCATCTGCCCGGCCGTGTAGGATCGTCTGCCAGAAGACGAGGTTTCAGGTACTGGGCCTTTGCCCTCTAGATGTAGTTTTTTCAGATGGCTCTGAGAAACACCGAGATACGTCGCCACCTCCGCCAACGAAAAAGAACGCAAATTCTTCTTGGCGTGGGGAGGAAAACGCTGCATCGAGAGAAGGTGCAGCTTCTTTGATATCTGATCCCCTTGTTCGAGAATGCGTTTCTCGAACAGCAATGGGGTTTTCGCGGGAACGGGCGAACTCACGTTCATTCGATCAAGACTCTCTAAAAACGATTTTTGGCGGAATGTGGCCAAGCAACCGTCATTATGTCCGATTCGTTCGAACCAGCAAGAAGTTTTAAGTTAACAAGAGGTTAATGCCCTCTGATCGCACGCTGCGTGGCATAACGAATATAATCTGATTCAAAGAATTGAATACGCTACGCAATTTGCCGATTTTGTCAGCGGACAAGAAACCTCCCTTTTGAAGTTGCCCTTTGGCACCGGGCAGGAGCTTCCAGTTCGGCCGGCCACGTGCTGGGCATCGCCTATCAATAGACGTCAGCAAGGCCGGGCGATGTGAGTGAAGACCCGTTTCAATGACATGCGCGTAGTAGTCGGCCCGAACTTGTCAGCCCACGATGAGCAGTAGTAATTCGACCTCGGCGATTGCCTTGTCCTGGACGATCGAGGTCATGGGACACGACAAGACTGCACGGCGCGTGCCATCTCACACCGGGCAATCAGATCAACAGCGAAAGCGGCTCTCTCAGAAATCCGCGGAGCGGGCTTGAAACGAGTAATGTCTGGGCGGACTAATGCTCATCGCAGTGTTTCGGGCGAGGGTCGAGGCGCAGGCTAGGCCGCGACTAACGCTTTGAGAAGACCTCAGCGGGTCAGCGACGGAGTGAAATGCTATAAAGGCGCTGTGTGCCGGATGGGGGCGGGTAGTTGGGGACAGAGAGTCGGGCGAAGAGCCTATTAGCCAAGTTGGACCAGCGTTTTCGCAAGGGAATGAAGTGGCACTGCCTCGACGTCATGTTTCAGCGGAAAGCGCTCTGCTCCCGGATAGACAACGAGGCGACGGATAGGATCTACGTCCTCGCACGCCAGATGAAAGCCCTTCTCCACTTTTGGCGTGAGGCTGCGCTTAATTTCGATCGCCCATGGGCGGCTGCCTGGAGGGGTCAAGAGGAGGTCGATCTCGGCGCCGGCGGATGTGCGATAGAAGTTAGCTACTGTGCCGGATGGTGCGACCGCAATCAACGTCTCAATAACAAATCCTTCCCAGCTGGCGCCGGCCACGGGATGAGCGAGAACGTCCTCAAGGGCTGTCAGTCCAAGCAGCGTATGTGCAATGCCGCTGTCGCGCACGTAAACCCGCGGCGACTTGACCAGACGTTTTCCGACATTTGCATGCCACGGCTCGAGCCTTCGCACCAGCAGCAGATCGACTAGCAGGTCGAGGTACGAGGCAATTGTCTTGCCATCGACTCCGAGGGCCCGGGCAAAGTCGGCAGCGTTGAGGAGGCCGGATTGATGATGTGCCAGCATGGTCCAGAAGCGGCGCAGCGTTTCGGCCGGAATGCGAGGCCCGAGCAGCGGGATATCGCGCTCGAGGTAGGTGCGGATGAAGTCCTGCCGCCACCGCTGACTGGCGCGGTCGCTCGCCGCCAGAAGGCTGTCGGGAAAGCCGCCGCGCACCCACAAGGGGTTCAACTGTTCGGCCGGCACCTCCAGTCCGTCAATCGGATGCATCTCAAGATAAGCAATGCGGCCAGCGAGCGTCTCGCCAGTCTGCCTGAGGAGATCGATGGAAGCGGACCCGAGCAGCAGAAAGCGCCCTGTCTTCTTGCCGCTGCGGCGACCGCGGTCAATCAAGCCACGAAGATTCTGGAACAGGTTTGGAAGCCGATGGACCTCATCGAGGATCACCAACTCACCCTCATGCTCGGCAAGGTAGAGCTCCGGCTCCGCGAGCTTGGCTCTGTCCGCATCGGACTCGAGATCGAGATAGATCGACGGCCGTGTCTCGGCTATTTCGAGCGCGAGTGTAGTCTTGCCGACCTGGCGCGGCCCAATCAGTGCCACGGCTGGGATAGTGTCTATCAGTTCGGCGAGTGGCTTTTCGATGCGGCGCTTGATCATCCTCGCAATTATGGAGTGCAATTCCTGATTTGCAAGGACGGACTGACGAAATTGGTCAGCAACGCCCGAATTTGGGAGAGGTATGCCAGATTGGCAGGGGCGGGGACTTCGTCCTCTATAATCCCGACGCCTTGGTGAGGTTGATTCGAAACCGGTCGCGCCGCCGCTGATATCTGCGGGTCATCTCAGCGCTTGTGTGGCCGAGTTGCTTCTGCACATAGCGCTCGTCGACCTCGGCCGACGAGGCGAGGCCAGCGCGCAGCGAATGGCCGGAAAACTTTTGGCTGCGTTCGCCTTCCGACAGGTCGCCGCGCACGCCGGCAGCGAGCGCCGCGCGCTTGACCAGCCGCGCCACCTCTTGGTCGTTCAATCGCTGGGCGCCGACAGCCTTGCCCTGGCCGGTGACGCGTCGAAATAGCGGTCCGTGCCCAATCCGTGCGAGTTTCAGCCAGGTCTGCAGCGCGGCCATCGGGCAGGTAGCGTCGGAGGAGCCACGACCGATCTCGACCTCGCGCCAGCCAGTCTTGCCGTGCAATGTCACCAAAATACCTTTGTCGAAAATCTCGACCCAACCGCGGCCGTCCTCCGTCTGATCCCTGGCAACGTCGAGCCCGACGATCTCGGAGCGGCGCAGGCCGCCGGCAAACCCAAGCAACAGCATGGCGCGATCACGCAGGCCGCGCAGCGTGCCGCGATCGAGCGTTTCCAGCATGGCGATCAAATCCTCGGGCAAAATGGCTTCCTTCTGCAGGGGAGGGGAGGCGTGGGTGTTGCGGATACCGGCCAGCACGGTGGCGATGTGGCGGTCTTTCCTGTCCAGCGGTTGGCCACGCTGAGTATAATTCCAAGACAGCGAAGAAAGGCGGCGCTCGATCGTCGCCACCGATTTTTTATCCCGACCAGATCCCGAGGCTTGCGCGGTGATGTAAAGGCCGACGGTCTGAGGATCGGGCGGCAACACCTCGATGTTCTGGCGGCGCGCCCAGGCGCAAAAATGCTTCCAGTCGGCGGCGTAGGCGCGCCGGGTGTTGGCGGAGCTAGCCGCCTCAACGTAGTCGCGGGCGCGATCGACGAGTTTTCCCAGATGCGCCGGCAGGCCAAACGTTGACTCAGAACCGGACGCCGGCAGCGGGGCAGGGGACTTTTCGCCATTCTCGGGATCGTCTGCGGTCTGGCTCATAGCGAGCACAATATCGACAATATCAGGCAGGTCGTCGGCCGACGTCTGCGCCGCGGGTTGATCGACATCGACCCCCGTGCTGCGGGACGATGCGGAGCCCTCATGGGCACGAGTTTTGGGCTTCTGCGCGATAATTTGGGCCATTTCCCATTCTAACCAGGAACGATCGATAATGCAACATTCTCGTTCGTTGTTGTAACGCGACAGGCTGTGCGTTTTGGCGCAAAAGTGATGGCGCAAAGCGCACAGCCGCTTTACCCTCCAAATCATGATTCGCCTCGATCCCGCGACCGCCAGCCCCGCCGCGCCGCCGACCGTGCCAGCCTGGGCGCTCGTCGCCGGCAGCACGTCTAACGTTGCCGACGCCGCCTTCCAGGCGGGCGCCGCGTTGACTTCGCTCGACACGCTCGCCCGCGGGCAGCCCGGCTGGGCCGGCGCCTGGCGGCAGCGGATGGCGCTTCGCTGTGCCGCCGCCAACATGCGGCTCGCCGGCCGCGCCGAGGGCGAAGCCGCCCTGCGCGATGCCTGGCATTTCTGCCCGGCCGGCGCCGATCCCGGTCCAGCCGGCGCCATCCTTGGCGCCTGGCGGCAGTTGGCAGCGCAGCCTCCTGTCGCCACCCCCGGCCGGCTCGAAAAGATCGTCGACCAGCTGGGACTCCATTGGCACGGCGCGGCGCTCGCCGATCTTTGCACGGAGATAGAAAAACTCGCCGCATCCCAGCGGCCGGCGCCATTCGCCGCCGCGGCGATCGCCGCTCATGTCGTCGCTAGGAGGCCGGATGCCGAGCTCTTTGCCTGGTGGCTGGCCGACCTGGTGCTGGCGCAAAGCCTGCGCTGGTCGCGGCCGCTGCCGCTGTTGATGGCGCAGGCCTTTGGTCCGGCTTTTCGCGGCGAGGCCGGCGGCAAGCGGATCCGGCCGGGCGAAAAAGGGTTTGAGCGGGCGGTGTGCCTGGCGCTGGCGCAGGCGGCGGCGGACGCCTGCCGGTTGGCCGCCGAGCTGTCGCGGCGCGCGGAGCGGCTCATCGCCGTCGTACCGAAGCTCAGGGCAAAGGGGGCGGGCGATGTGATCCAAAGACTGCTCGACGACGATGCCGTCTCCGGATCGCTGACGAGCAAAAGCCTGTCGCGGTTTGCGGCGCGGCGCCTGTTCGAGCGGCTGCAACAGCTCGAGGTGGTGCGCGAGCTTTCCGGGCGCACCACTTTTCGGCTGTTCGGACTCTAGCGATGAGCGAAGCCTCTGTCCGCCGCAAGCCGAACAGACAGCCTGTGCTGCTCGACACGGAACTGGACCACCTGCCGCCGGAGCTGCGCTGGCGCGAGTGGATGGGCCGCGTCGAAGCGGTGATTTTTTCCGCCAGTGAACCGGTGCCGCGCGAAGTGCTGGCGCGGGTCGTCGGCAAGAACTGCAATCTTGAACTAATCATCGACGACATCCGCGCCGAGCTTGCCGGCCGCCCCTATGAGCTGGTCTCGGTCGCCGGCGGCTGGCAGCACCGGACCAGAAAGGTTTTTGGCGACGCCATTCGCGCAGCCTTCGGCACGGCAGCGGGCGAGGGGACAAAAGAACTGTCGCAGGCGGAGGCGCTTGTCTTGATGTGCATTGCCTACTTCCAGCCGATCACCCGTGGCGAGCTCTCCAGCTTTTTCGGCAAGGAGGTGTCGCGCGACCTGATCGGCGTGCTGCGGGCGCAGGAGCTGATCGCCTCGGGGCCGCGCAGCCCGCAGCCCGGCGCGCCCTACACATATGTGACGACCAAGAACTTCCTGTCGCAGTTCGGGCTCGACACGCTGCGCCAGCTGCCGGATTTCGAGGCGCTCGAGGACGCTGGGCTGCTGTCGAAAGAAAGGCTGTTGGCCGGCGACATCATGCCCGGGTTTTCCGATCGGGATTACGAACCGGTTGAGTAAAGATGGGGCGCGAAGAGCCTTTGCGATGAGTATCTTTTCAGTCCACCGGAGATCGCCTCGAGCGTCCAACGCGACGCGACGCAGGGCAAAATTCGCGGACCACGACATGCTGCCGTGCACGTTGTCCCAGGGAGCAGTATTGCTTCCTATGCTTTCCCGCGCGCATCCTGCTAAATTTGGCAGCGGGCTTGACCCGCTGAAACTGAAGTTCGACTGCAGCCGCTGCAAGCCGAAAGTGAAGATCACGCTCGTAGAAATGCGTGCGCGCGACAGAACCTTCGCGCACCGGACTTCTGGCCAGACGACGCCGCCGCCGCGCTGTGGCTCGAGGGCGAGCTTGTCCATGTCGAGGATTTGGTCCTACACGACACCCACATGGACATCCGCACGCCGACCCACGAGCTCACCCGTGCCCATGCGGTGCTGCGGGCACGGCGGCTGATTGTTGCCAACAGGCCGGACTGGGCGCTGAGCCCCGAACGGCCTAAGCCAATTGCGCGGGCGTGGCGCTAGCGCCCAGAACGCTTTGCCACCGGAGCGTCATGCGACGGCAGCGGAGGGCGCCGGTGATGAAGAGGCGGGCGAGTCGGCCAACGACGATCTGAACGATGGCCTAGGCGCCGAATTTGCTGCCATCGATGCGCTGCTCGATCGCACGCGCAACGTGCTCGACGGGCTCGCCGCCGCGCCCCCAGTTTCGCGACCGCAACAGGTCCCGACGGACGAAAAAAATCCGCTCGTCTACGATCCCGACTGGGACGAGGAGGAACGGCTGTCGGACTGGCGGCCATGTTGAACCGGACCACTGGCCAGCCGCCCGTGCTGAGCGCCGCCCTGCTATGGGATGCGTGGGAAACAAAAGAACCGCTGCAGCATCTGCCCTGGCTCGGACACCTGCTCGTCGGCGCCATGCTCAGGCAGGTCCGAAAAACGAGCGCACACCTCGTCTGTCTCAACACTGGGCTGCGCGCCATTCCGCGCGAAAGGCGGCGCGCCCGCGACAGGACGGCGCGGCTGATCGGGTTTCTGGAGGGCGTCACGGAAGCGGCCGTCGCCGGGCTGAGGGAACACGACCGGCTGGTGCTCGCCCGGGAGCAGATGGCTCGGCGCCTGCGCGGCCGGCGGGGGCATTCGAAGCTGCCGCAACTGGTCGAGCTGGTGCTCGCCCGGCCGCTCGTCTCCACGGCGATGATCGAAAAGGAGCTGAAGTTAAGTACACGCGGCGCGCTTAATCTCGTCGCCGCACTCGGCCTGCGCGAGATCACGGGCAGGGGACGTTACCGGGCGTGGGGGATCCTCTGACAGCTCGCGTGCGCGCGGAAAGATCGCCTGGCACGCCGGCGTGCGACCGGCACCACCGTGCGATTGCGAGTCGCTTCGTCTTGGCAGCGGGAACAGGCTTCCCACTTCATAGCTCGGCACCCTGACTATCCAGTTTCCTCATCTTCTCTGGCGCGCCAAACCTTCGAACGCATTGATGTGAACCGCGACTACGAGCCGACTTCTTCAACGATATCCGCGCAATTCGCTCGTTTGACGATCGCCAGCTGTTTAGTTCTGCGGCTGTAAGTGCACGTACAGGCTCTCAGCCAGTGTCGCTTTCGAGGCCCTAGGGCAATCCGTTACGAACGTTGGGCGAGAAGGCACTTACAGGCGCCGCGGTCGGCGAGGTTGTCCGATTGCGCATTCGAGAGCGGTGGCATCCCATTCCGCGAGGTCGGCAGCGGCGCGATAGGTGCTCTCGAGAAAACCCATGAGGATCGCTTCCGGATCGGCTGCTCCGCGCACCGCGTCATAAGGCAGCAGGAATTCTCCAAGGCTCGCTTCGTAGTATGCGGCGTCGGGAAGGATCTTTGCCCCGGCGAAGCCAGCCGGTGCCGGATAGGCATAGGAATAGAAGGCGGGAAAGTCGACCGCTCCACCGCCCGGCCAAAAGCCAGCCGACGAAACCTCATGACTGTAGGCTTCGCGGGTGATCTCGTCGGGCAGGGCGGGAATGCCACCCGGGTGCAGGGGCGCTCGCCGCCCGGAAAAGCGCGTCACTGCGAGATCGAAGCTCCCCCAGAACAGGTGCACCGGGCTGACCTTGCCGAGATAAGCGGTGCGGAAGGTCTGGAGTACAGCTGTCACCGCTATGCTTGCCTTGAAAAAGCGCGCGACGGCATCGGCATCGTAGGGCCGCTCGGCCCGGTCCTCTGCGAACGGAATCGCGTTCGGGATTTCATTCGGCATGCCGTTCAGCTCCGCCGTCCCGCCGAGGCTGCGAACGAGGTCTAATGCGTGAGCATGGAAGGAAGCGACCGACATCGGCTCGAGCGGAAATCGGGCAGTGCGTCCGTCGGTGGCCGCTCCGACCACCTGATGGTCAACCAGGTCGAGGCTGAGCTCGATCCCGCCAGCTCCATCAGGCACGAGCCCGGTCGTGAAGCCGCGAGCATTAGGATAGAGGGTCGCGTGCCACGAATGGTTCACCCAGGGCGTGCGCGCAAGCCGATATTTCCCTATGATCTGGGAACAAAGATGCAGCGCGGAGCAGGTACCGCGCCAAGGACCATACGGTATGTCCGGCCACCGATCATGGATGCGGTCGTTCATCGGGCTAACCTACCTTCGACAAAGTTGAACAACAATCCGCGAGTGCCCCTTCGCTCCGGTCACAATACCCGCCCCGTTGAGATAGAGTAGGTCCAAAGCATTGTCAGTTTCGCTTAGGATCGATCCGTTCATTTGGGTCCCGCTTCAACCACAAGGATGCCGAAATTTGAAAAAGGGCTCTGACCTCCTCGTTGCCGCCCTCGAGAATGAGGGAGTGGATCGGATCTTCGGTGTCCCCGGCGAGGAAAATCTCGACGTCCTGGAGTCGTTGCGCACCTCGCGGATCGAATTGATCACAACGCGGCATGAGCAGGCGGCCGGCTTCATGGCGGCCACGCATGGACGGCTGACCGGGCGGCCCGGCGTTTGCATTTCGACGCTTGGACCCGGCGCGCTCAATTTCTCGACCGCCGCGGCCTATGCCCATCTGGGCGCAATGCCGATGATCATGATCACCGGGCAGAAGCCAATACTTACAGCCAAGCAGGCCCGTTTTCAGATCGTCGACGTGATCGGATCAATGCGGCCGCTGACCAAGATGACGCGGCAAATTGTCAGCCCGCACAGCATTCCGACCGTGGTGCGCGATGCTTTCAGGGTTGCTGCGCAAGAGCGTCCAGGGCCAGTTCACCTGGAGCTCCCCGAGGATGTCGCGGCCGAGCAGATCCCGTTGGTTTCACTCATTCCGGTGCATCCGCTTGAACGTCCCATCGCTCATCCCGACGCGATTGATCGTGCGGCGCAGATGATACTGGCGGCCAAGCGTCCGCTGATCATGATCGGCGCGGCCGGAAATCGCCCCCGGCTGGTTGGTTCGCTGTCGGACTTCGTGCGGCGGATGCGCATCCCGTTCTTCAATACGCAGATGGGCAAGGGGGCGGTCGACGGCGGTTCAAACCTCTATGTCGGAACGGCAGCACTTTCCGAGCGCGATTATGTCCATGATGCGATCGAAATTTCGGACCTGATCATCGCCATCGGACACGACACGGTTGAAAAGCCGCCATTTCTGATGCGCGACGAGGGCGGCCCGAAAGTTATCCATATCGGGTTTACGTCCGCGACAGTCGAACAGGTGTTCCACCCCGACGCCGAAGTGGTTGGCGACATCGGCACGACCGCGGCCGTGCTCGCCGATCGGCTCGAGGGTCGGCTCAGCCCCGACACGAAGATCATCGATCTTCGTCAGACGATTCTGTCGCGGATCAACGAGCGCAGCCTGGAGGATCGTTTCCCGATCAAGCCGCAGCGCATCGTACACGACGTCAGAACGGTCATGCCCGAGGACGGCATCGTTTGCCTGGACAACGGCATGTACAAGATCTGGTTCGCCCGCAACTACCGCACCCATCATGCGAACACGCTGCTGCTCGACAACGCGCTCGCGACCATGGGGGCGGGATTGCCGTCGGCGATCATGGCGTCGCTCCTCTATCCCGAGCGCCGCGTGATGGCGGTATGCGGTGACGGCGGCTTCATGATGAACTCCCAGGAACTCGAGACAGCCGTTCGCTTGAGGCTTAACCTTGTCGTGATGATCCTCAACGATTCCGCCTACGGCATGATCCGCTGGAAGCAGGCGGTCGACGGATTTCCGGACTTCGGGCTCACATTCGGCAATCCCGACTTCGTCCGCTACGCCGAGTCGTACGGGGCCAGCGGTTCCCGCGTCGGCGCAGCGGAGGAGCTGGTTCCAACGCTGGAGGAAGCCTTCAAGGGAGGCGGCGTCCATCTGGTGGACGTCCCGATCGACTATTCGGAGAATGCCCGCGTCCTCGTCGAAGAGCTGCGCAGGCATTTCGCGGCCAAGGAATCGCAATGAGGCGAACCTATGCTGCCAATCCTGCAAGTCAGCGGAGAAGCCCCTTGCAGGCGGTCCTGCCCCGGCCGCCTTCGCCTCGTAGGGAGAGGCTTCATGAATTGGTTGCAGCCGAAGCATCAATGCAATGTCGGGAAATGGCGCCCAGTGTGCCCTTTGCCAAGGTGCACTTCATCGGGCACCGCCAACCAGCAATTCTCAAACCGAATCCTTAGTAGCGCTTTCTGGTGAGACGCTACAATTCGCAGGCTCGCGTCGCGCTACGGCTGCGGAGGGCGGCATGGAGACGAACCATGTGTCCGGCGGGAACATGGCTGTTCATGACCCTACCACCGGGTTTGCGACAGAGCCGACGAAATGTCCCGGATCAGCAAGTCGCAGAGGGGTCAGCTCTCATTCGCAACATCCTGTCCCGCATATTCCACCTGTTCATCGAAGTCCGGCCGGCCCTCGGGCATCAGGTCCATCATGTTCCACAGCGGCTCGATCGTGCCCTGCTGGCGCGGATCCTGGCCAGGATCGGACTCGGCGTAGATCATTTCGGACGACCAGAAATGGCGGATACCATCTGGCGTCTTCTGGAAGACATGGGTCATCGGGGCGAGTTGCCCGTCCTCAAACAGTGCGTTGAAATCCTGCTTGAACGTTGTGCCGACTGCCGAAAGCATGTCGAGGTTCCTCCAGCCGCGCTGGTCTGCAAAAGCCTGTGCGCGCTCCACGGGCGCTTGCGTGACAACCGCAAAATTGAAGCCGGCGGCACAGAAATGGTGCGCCGCGCCGTTCAGCTGGTCGAGCAAACCCGACCATACTCGAAGATTATGATTAGGTACGATGCCGGCCGTTTGGGCCTGATCGGCCCGAAGCTGCGAAATAGGCCAAGTCGCCGAATGGATGGAGAACGTCGGCGCGGATACCCAAAGGGAACGCTGTGAATAAACACTTTGAGGGTGCCAGCCTCGTTCATCTTGGGTCCTTCCTGATTATCCGCAGGAAAATGCGGGCAAGAACACGCAAAATGAACAGGTTTCGAGTGATGGCCCAAATCCCAGCTTCGGGCCGACCAGGCCAGTTTGCAAAAAGTATGACGTGCCATATCCCGGCTCCGGCCATTGGACGCGAAAGTTACTGGGCTGCCCGTAGCCCTTCAGCCTCTTCCCCCGAGCGAAGACGACGTAATCGAAATCCCTTTGGCAAAGCTGCGGATGACCACGTCCAAGGCCGCACCCATAAGGGCAAAGCCGATAATGACGAGCATACCGATGCGCCGTCTCCCCAAGCGACCGAGCCGATAGTCAAACAGCGCCTGTCGAAGCCCCACGCTATTACTGCCGGGTGGCTCGACAGCTACGCAAAACGACGTCGGGAGGCGCTGTCTAGTAGAGATCCTTACTGACCGCGTACCATTTTGTGAAAGGTTTGGGACACACCGCTCCAGAATAGGCTAGTGCAGTTGGAGTCGTGTACGTGGTCACTGTTTCAGGCGGGACTTGCAAAAAGATCCTATGGGCTGGTGGATAGCGACCTGCCGTCGGCAGAATGGCGTTGCTAAACCCACTCATTCTGGAGACGACAATGCAACAGGTTGCAAATCGGCCGGAACCGGCCGCTATCCGCATTGATCTTGGCGCGATCTTTGTTTCGATGGAACTGTCTCGATCAAGTTGGCTGATCACTTCACTGTCGCCGGGTGGCGGGGAGAAGATGTCCAAGCATTCTCTGCGGGGCGGGCACGTTGCGGGACTCCTGGAGCTGTTTGCGACGCTCCAGGAAAAGGCTCGGGCACGAACCGGCGAGCGCTTCCGGATTATTGTCATTCAGGAAGCTGGACTAGACGGCTTCTGGATCCATCGGGTGCTTCAGGGCGAAGCGATCGAGAGCCACGTGGTCGACGCCGCCTCGATCCTGGTGTCACGGCGGCGCCGACGGGCGAAGACCGATAAGATCGACGGCGAGACCCTGGTACGGACCTTGCTGGCCTACAAGCGTGGCGAGCCGCGGGTCTGCTCCATGGTCAGGCCGCCGACCCCCGAGGAAGAGGATCGCCGCCGACTCTGCCGGGAGCGCAAGACGCTGATCGCCGAGCGGGTGGAGCACGTCAACCGGATCAAGGGGCTGCTGTTCGCCCAGGGCGTCGGTGACTATGAGCCGCTGCGTCGCGACCGACGCGCCAGGCTCAAGGATCTGCAAACGGGTGATGGTCGCGCCTTACCTTTCCACCTGAAGGCACAGGTTGTGCGTGAGCTCGACCGGCTTGAGCTGATCCTGGAGCAGTTGCAAAAGGTCGAGGCGGCGCGCGACGATCTGCTGTTGGATCGGGCCAAGGCGAACGACCCGGCGCCGGTGGTGAGACTGCTGCAGCTGAAGGGGGTGGGCGCTGAGTTCGCCAACGTACTCTGGTCTGAAGGTCTTTATCGTCATTTCGACAATCGAAGGCAGCTTGCGGCCTATGCCGGGCTTGCGCCAACGCCCTGGCAGAGCGGTTCTGTCGATCATGAGCAAGGCGTCTCAAAAGCGGGCAATCCGCGGCTGAGAGGAACGATGGTGCAGATGGCCTGGCTGTGGCTGCGACACCAACCAGACTCGGCCCTCAGCCAGTGGTTCAAACAGCGGGTCGAGCGCCACGGTGGGCGGCTGCGTAAGCCGCTAATCGTCGCCTTGGCACGTAAACTGCTGGTCGCACTGTGGCAGTATGCGACCGCCGGAGTGGTGATGGAGGGCGCCATCATAAAGCCGACCTGATCTGAAGCCAACCAAACCTCTTTCGCCATCTGACGGGGCCTGATCAGCCCCGGCGGATCCAGGTGGACGAACCGGCCTGGCATATGGTCTCAACAACCGCCCCTAAGAATGGTCACGTCCTCCTGAGCCTAGCCGCCGTATGCGGGATAAGGGTGCAGCCGCCCTGTGGCGGCGACCGTATGTGAGTTTCAACCGAGCCAGAAATGCTCGTATTGGAAACAGGCTCAACCTCGGATCCGTAGCAACTCCAGGAGATAATCCATGAAGCCGTAAGCCGTACACAATCCGGTTGACCCGAGTCCGCCCATGTGAGGGGGGAGCCTGTTGGCCTTATCGCCGCTTCAGCTGATATCTGCGCATCCATGGAGGCGCTCAATCTTCACGACATACGCATTGAGCCTCTCATTCTTCGAGGCCGTGCTGCTCGACGCTCTCGTGCGCGGCGGAGGGCGGGAGGCGCTCATCCTGGCGGACATCGAGGGGGTCCGAGCGGGTCTCAGCGAGCAAGGCGCCCGGCGGGTGGGACGGGACTACGAGGTCGAGCCGATCTCGGTCGCCTCGGGCGTTTTCCACCCGAAGCTTTCTGCCTTGGTCGCCGACGGCGAATGCCACCTTCTGGTAGGATCAGGGAACCTGACCTTCAACGGCTGGGGAGGCAACCTCGAGGTCGTCGAGCACCTGCATCCGGGCTTTGCGGCCGACGCGATCGATGACGCAGCGAGCTTCTTCGAACTCCTGGCTCTCGCAGACAACATCCGCCACGGCGCCGCCGATCATTGCCAGGCCGTCGCCAATGATCTCCGAAGGTCGACGCGCGGGCGGGCACGCAATGGCGATATGCGATGATCCGCAAAGCAGACACGCTTGGCGTCTTCCAGATCGAATCGCGCGCGCAGATGTCGATGCTGCCGCGCATGAAGCCCCGGACTTTCTACGATCTGGTCATCGAGGTCGCGATTGTCCGGCCCGGACCGATCCAGGGCGACATGGTCCATCCCTATCTTCGCCGGCGCGACGGGACGGAAGAGGTGTCGTTTCCAACACCGGAGCTCGAGCGCGTTTTAGGCAAGACGCTCGGCGTGCCGCTGTTTCAGGAGCAGGCAATGCAGGTCTCCATGGTCTGCGCCGGCTTTTCCGCTGGAGAGGCCGATCAGCTGCGCCGCGCCATGGCCACGTTCAAGCACACTG
>NZ_JAMYTD010000062.1:0-23128 GCF_040322255.1 Mesorhizobium sp. M0166
CCCGCCCTCGGTGGGGCACCGGGCGCCGGCTATTGGGCCCCGGGGGGGGGGGGGGTTCCCGCCCCATACGGTTATGTTTTTCGCGTACCCCCCCGGGGGGGGGGGGTTTGCCCCCCCCCCACCACTTCCTGTTGCCGGACTCCAGCTTAGCAAGGGGTGAATTCCAGTCATGGACCCCACCATCAAAGTCGTGCGATGCGCCGAGCCCGGCAGACTGGTGTTTGAGGAGCAGCAGGCACCAGGCGCTCCGCCCGAAGGCTGGGCACTGGTCAATGTCGCCTTTGTCGGGATATGCGGAACCGACTACCACATCTTCGAGGGCAGGCATCCTTATCTCGCCTATCCGCGCGTCATGGGCCATGAGGTTTCGGGAACAATCGCGGCAATCAACGCGCCGGTGGACCTGTCGGTCGGAGAGCAAATCCTCGTCAACCCCTATCTTGCCTGCGGAAACTGTGCCGCCTGCCGCCAGGGCAAGCCTAACTGCTGCATGGCGGTTGAGGTGCTTGGCGTGCACCGTGACGGTGCCATGAGTGAGCAGATTCTCGTGCCGGCGCAGAACTTGATACCAGCGGCCGGCCTGTCACCG
Organism: Mesorhizobium sp. M0166; assembly: GCF_040322255.1. Classification (NCBI taxonomy): domain Bacteria; kingdom Pseudomonadati; phylum Pseudomonadota; class Alphaproteobacteria; order Hyphomicrobiales; family Phyllobacteriaceae; genus Mesorhizobium; species Mesorhizobium sp. M0166. The sequence continues at coordinate 590 of NZ_JAMYTD010000062.1, forward strand.
GTCGAGGCTGCCATGGTCGAGTTTCTGGCCATCGGTGCCCACGCGGTCCGCAGATCTATGGCGGGACCGGGCATTCGCACCTTGGTTATCGGTGCCGGGCCGATCGGCCTCGGCACCGCGCTTTTTGCGCGCATTGCGCAACTCAACGTGACCGTCATGGACGTCGATAGCGAGCGGCTGGCCTTTGCCGCAAGGCAACTGGGTTTCCTGGTGATCGACGGGTCGAAGGGATCGATCGCCGAAACGATAGCGGAGCGAACTGCGGGAGCAGGTTTCGACGTCGTCTTCGACGCCACGGGGAACAGCCGTTCGATGCAGTCTGCCTTTGCCTATGTTGCCCATGGCGGCGTCATGGTGATGGTCAGCGTCGTGCCGGACGACATAACCTTCTCAGATCCAGAGTTCCACAAACGGGAAATGATGCTGATCGGCAGTCGCAACGCGACGCGTAGCGATTTCCAGCACGTCATTACCTCGATCCGCGCTGGAAAAATACCAATCGACCAGCTCGTCACCCACCGCACCACCCTGCGCGACAGCCCACGCGACATCGCAATGTGGGCGCAGCAGAAGTCCGGTCTGATCAAGGCCGTTATCGACGTAGCGGCATCTGGCTGACTTCGGCAACACTGTCAAGACATGTCATCGCAGCCCTGGCGCTGCATTGTGGGAGGGGGAGTTGCTCGGTAACGCAAGGCTAAGCGTCGCGCTTGACACGGCATTCGGCGTGGTTTTCCTCAGAGAACAATTGTTCCTGCCGAACTGGCTTGGCGTTTCACTGATTACAGCGGGCGCAGTTCTCGTTGCATACAAGGGTGAAGCCGTGGAGCGACGATCCTTCCGGCGCAAACGTGTTCCAAGCAAAGTCCGCTGGGTATTCGCACCGCTTGAGCATCCGACCTCGCTTTTCTACATGATGCGTGATGTTTGATGCGCACCAAGGAGGGCGATATGAGAACCACACTGGCGATTGATGACGACGTCCTGGTCGCGGCCAAGGCCATTGCCCGGCAGCAGGATCGCAGCCTCGGCGAGGTCATCAGTGATCTCGCCCGGCGCTCGCTGCGCCGGTCTCAAGCCGGCGGCGAGCCCAACGGGATTCCTCTTCTGTCGCCTCGGCCGGATGCACCTCCTGTCACGCTTGAGACGGTCAACGCCCTGCGAGACCAACTGCCGTGACGTTCCTGCTCGACGTCAACGTGCTGGTCGCGTTGATCGATCCTGGCCACGTCGCCCATGGCTGGTTCGAAGAGACCGGTAACTCCGCATGGGCTACGTGTCCCATCACCGAAAACGGCGTCCTGCGCATCGTCGGCAACCAAAGATATCCCAATTCTCCCGGCTCGCCCGCCATCGTTGCGCAAATCGTTGCCAAGTTGGGGACTCTGCCCGGGCACAGCTTCTGGCCCGACGATGTGAGCCTGGTTGGCTCCGGCGACATCGATCCAGCGAAAATCCTGACCTCGGGACAGGTCACCGATACCTATCTTCTCGCGCTCGCCAAAGCGCGGCGGCCAACTTGCCAGCTTTGATCGCAAGCTGTCAGCGGCGGCCGTGAAGGGCGGCAAGTCTGCACTGCATCTGATTCCCACAAGGTAGAGACTCTTCGATGCGGTCCACCTTCGATCTTCTCGGGTTTTTCGGTGAGAAAATCGCGGCGGTCCAATGGCAGTTCGGAATCGAGAGGGTCGAAGGTTTCGGCATGTCGAACGACATAAGCAGGTGGTCGAGCGAAGGGGTCAGTTCCCATTCGCGAGCGGCCCGAGAATTCGGACCCCCTGGCCGCGCGCGGCAAGTGCGAGCTTGCGATCGAGGGTGGCCAGCGGCAACTCGGTTTCGATTAACAGGGCAAGTTAGGCCGGCGTCATAGGCGCTGCGCCCGTGCGACGCCGCTAGCGTCAGCACCGCGCCGTCCGACCCGCCGCCCGCGTCCTCTAGAGGCAATCGGCGCAGCCGTGCCATGGTGGTGGCAGCTTCGCCCGCCGTGAGGCGGCCACGCCGCTCGGCCATCTAGACGACGTTCCGCGCCTCTTGCCAGAACAGGGAAGGGACAGGCGCCGTGTTCCCGGCAATCGTCGCGTCAGGGCGGCCGCCGCCTCGCTGTCTCCATCAGGAAGAATCCAGGCAGCCGCCATGGAAAGGTCGACAACGAAAGGCATCAGACGATGATCACCATCAAGCGCGGCTTCCTTCATCGCGCCAGGCCCGAATTTCGTCCTGCGTCACGGGCTTGGCACGGACGCGGGCAGCGCTGATCTCTTCGATGGCGGCCTCGACACCGTTGCGCCGTTGAATCCGCGACAGATTCGCGATGGGATCGTTGCCACCCGAAATAGTCGCCTCCTCGCCGGCTTCGAGCTTTGAAAGCAGTTCCGAGAGATGCGTCTTGGCCTCGCCAACTTTCACCTTGATGGTCATTTCCTGTTCTTGCTCGCGTCGAGGCCAACGTGGCGAGCCGTGTTCTTGCCGCTGAGCTGAGTGTGGATTACCCACAATCGCTCTTATACGCGACGATCGGCGCAATCCTGACCCTTGGTCAAGGCTTGGTCAAGTCAGTGCCGACCCCTCGCACGCCGCAAGGCGGGCCCTCTCTCGACAAGGCGAAATCGTTCTGGAGGAACGGGCGTCTGATCGTGCGCAGTGTCCGATTTTCCTGGCGGAAGCTTGCGCAACTTGTCGCGGTCAGCGCACTGCAGTGGCGAGTGGCTATCTGACCAAGTTTGCGGGGCATCCTCTTTGGCGTTCGTACTTGGACGCGCAGTGCCGACACTCTCGCCGTCTCTGTTGCCGTAGGACGACGACCTGATCACGCGATCCTGTCATCCCTCGCTCGGCAAGGGCAAGATTCCCCAGGCCCGCGGCCCATCTGGACGGTTCGACCTTGCCCCAATTGCCCTTTCAGCTGAAACGATTAGGGCGGAACGTTGCAAGCATGGGATGCGGATTGCCAGAGGCGATTTCTTTGGCAAGCAATTCGCCGGCGATTAATCCAAGCGTGGCGCCGCTGTGGCTGAAGGCGACGTGAAGCCCGGCGACGGTCTCGACGGAGCCAAGCACTGGCTCGCCGTCGCCGGGGATAGGCTTCGGGCCAACTGCATAGGTAGCAAGTTGGAGCCGCGGATTGCCCTCGAGCACCGCACTAGCCTCCTCGAGCAGTCCTTTGACGGTCTTGTCGTGCACGGTGTAGGTTCCGTCAGAGTTGACCAGGACTTCTTCCTCCGACCACGCTGAATCCAAAACAAGTGCGCCATCCGGCGTCGGGCGCACCGCCACGCGGGGCGTATTCAGCACGGCACGGAGCTCTGTCTTGATAGGCTTGGTCTTCAAGAGAAGTGAAATCGGCGTGGCGTCGGGGACATGGACCCCGATCTCCGCAAGCATGGCAGGCGTCGCTGGTCCAACCGCAAGGACCACTGCATCCGCCTTTACCGGCACACCGTCAGCAGTGACCACGCTGCGCGCGCGACCACCGGTGGCATCTATCCGCACCCGTCCGGCGTCCCGAACAAGCCTGCCGCCGCGGGAGCGGAATTCATTGAGCAGCAGATCGATCAGGCAGGGCAGGTCAACCCATCCTTCACCAGGATTGAAGATGGCGCCCTGCGGGGTGATTGCGCTGGCGTTGACACCGGGCGTTACTGCGCCGACTTCGGCAGGGCCGAGCAGAAGCGCGTCATAACCAATATCCTGCTCCAGCTGGCAGATGGACGCGATCTGGTTCGCCTCATCATCCGCATCCCAGGTGAGGCCGCCGTCAAAGCGAAGCCACGACGCCGTTTCCGGCCTTGTGGCGGCCAGGGTCCGATAACGGTCGATGCCTGCTAGCCTCAAGCGGTGATAGGCAGTGTCCGCACGTCGCGCTGAGTTCAGCCAGGAAAGTGAACGGCCGGATGCACCGTTGGCCGGTGCGCCGTCGTTGACAATGGTTACATCAAGGCCAAGACGAGCAAGGTGCAGCGCGGAAGAGATGCCGAAGATGCCCGCGCCGATAACAACGACATGGCGCGGCTTTGGGGATGCAGTCATGGAAAAATCTTTCTACGCAGAGATGGACTGGGAGCTGTTGGATCTGCAGAGCGCGGCGGAACTAGTAGTCGGTGAGCTTCTTCATGTAGCGGCGGCCCTCTAGCATCGGCCGGCCGCGCAGACCGGCCAGCTCGTAGGCAAAACGCCATAGAGTGTCGAAAAAGATCAAGGGCACGAGATAGGGTTTGATGTATTCGGACATACCGCTGAGGTCGAGTTCCGCTCCATCGAGCACCAGGATGTTTTCCCGGCTGCCGTACTTGAAAAGGAAATCGCGGGCGCGCTCCGTAAGGTGCCTCGTCTCGTCCAAACCCATCAAGACCACGAAGCAAGTATCCCGGTCCACCACCTCGAACGGGCCGTGAAAGAACTCGTTGGCGTGTATGGCTTGCGAGTCGTACCACTGCATCTCCATCAACACGCAGATGGCGTAGGAATACGCCGCACCGTAGCCAGCACCGCTGGCCAGGGTGTAGATTGTATTGCACGGCGCGAAACGGGGTACGAAGGCCTGAAAGCGTTCGGCATAAGTCCGGTGCGCACGTTCGATCGCTGGCTGAAGATGGTTGAGGCTCATCAGCAGATCGGTGGTCAGCCCGGCATTCTCCCGAGCATCGATTAGGCCGGCCAGCAACATATAGAGCACGCCGTAATTGCTGCAGGCTGAATCGATTTCTTTGCCCGTCGTGTAGGAGGCCTGGTACGCCACAGGGTGGTCGACGGCGCGCGCGAGGGGCGATAGCTGGTCAAGCGTCATGCCGATTGTCGTTGCGCCTCGATTTCTTGCGTGACTGGCTGCTCGCACGGTCTCGTTCGTGGTTCCGGTCTGCGAGCAAAGGACAACGAGCGTGTCAGGCCCCAACCGTCGTGGATCTCGGCAGACGAACTCATCCGCATTGTAGATGTCGCAGGCGAATATGCCGCTGCAACGATCGACGAAGTATTTGCCTGCCATCATGATCGACAGCGAGCCGCCGCACGCCACGAGGAATAGATGCGAAAAGTGCTTCCCCGCCGTAGCTGTCAGGGCGCGTTCAATGTCGGCGGGGAGCGCGGAAATCATGGGGTTCCTCTTCTCGTTGACAGAACTTGGGGCGCGCGCATTGACAGCCAGCGGGCCATTGTGCGAACGTTCTCATATCCTTTAAACTGAAAGTGCTGCGATGGTCAAGATTGCCGCGATGGGCGACAACGTGGTCGATTGTTATCTCGCTCGCGGTGAGATGTATCCTGGCGGAAATTGCCTCAATGTCTCGGTCTATGTCAGCCGCTTCGGCGGGCAGTCGGCCTATGTTGGGGCGATTGGCAAAGACCGGGCAGGGGACTTGATCCACGCCGCACTTAAGTCCGACCGCGTGGATGTCACCCGATTGCGGCGCCTCGAAGGGCCGACCGCCTACTGCCTCATAGGTCACCGCAACGCCGATCGGATTTTCCTGGACTTCGATCTCGGAGTTTCGGTGTTCACGCCGACTCAAGAAGATCTTGATTTTCTCTCGGGCTTTCAGGCCGTCCACATCGGCCAGTCCAGCGGTTTGGATCCGTGGGTTGCCGCTGTATCAAGTAAGTCACTGTTGTCGTATGATTTTTCCACGCGACGGGAACCGGGACATCGGCGTGAGATTGGACCCTATTGCTATCTGGCTTGTGTCTCGGGTGACGGTCTCGACGACAAGGAATTGGCCGCAGTCGCGGCCGAATTGCTTGCATGCGGTTCAAAGTGGGTTCTTGTGACTCGTGGTCGAGCCGGCGCCGTGCTTCACGGCGACACCGTCTCTTGCCGAACCCCGGCGCGGTTGGTCGAACCCGTCGACACCCTGGGCGCGGGCGACACCTTCATCGCAAGAACGCTATTCGGCCTGCTTAAACAAGAGGCACCTCAGGACATTCTTGGCCAAGCCGCGGAGGCGGCAGCTGCTACCTGCCGGCACCACGGGGCTATCGGCTATGCGGCAGCAATCGACCTAGGAAAGATCACGCCGAAGGTCCTCCGCGGAGCTCGGCACATTCAAGACGGGAGAACCGTCTAGCTGCGAAATTCAACGGAGCAATTGACGCGAGAAATGGACGATGCTAGTTGAAGTGATAACGTTCTCATTCTCCAATCAAAGGCCGTGAAGAGCGTTTTGATGAATGAGACGTCGAGTGGGACCGCAGGCCGACTTCGGCCAATCGTAAGAGGAGAAGACATGCAAACGAATTCGAGCAGGCGCCAACTTGTGAAATCCGGTCTGGCGCTGGCGATCGCCCTGGTGACAGGACTTGGCACGTTGGCCGCATCGACGCAGGCAAAAGCGGCCGACAACCCCTACAACCTCATCGACCCGACGGTGATCAGCGTCGGAACCATGGGCGATGCGAAGCCCTATGTCTTCACCGACGCCAACGGCAACTTCACCGGCTTCGACGCTCAACTCTTCCGCGACGTGGCGCGCCGGCTCGGGTTCAAGGAAGAGCAGGTCGTTTTCACCGGCCAGGAATTCTCGGCGCTACTGCCCTCCGTCGCCAACGGTCGCTTCGACGTCGCTGTCGCCGCCATTGGCACGACCGCGGAGCGCAAGAAGACCGTGGATTTTGGCGACGGCTATCTCGCCGGCTACCTGTCGATCATTTCGGCTGATCCGGCTCTGACGAGCAATGAGAGCACCGCCGGAAAGCGCATCGGCGTGATCCAGGGAACGCTGCAGGAAATCTATGCCGAGAAGAACCTGAAGGGCGACATCGTCAAATTCCCCGACAACAACACTGCGGTGGCGGCGCTGAACAACGGTACGATCGACGGCCATTTCACCGACTATGAGTCGGCCAAGCAGTATGTTGAGCGCTATAAGAACCTGAAAATAACAATGAACGTCCCGTCCTTCGATGCGCCAGCCGGGTTCGTGGTCAAGAAGGGCAACGACGCCTTCCGAGAAGCGCTCAACAAGGCGTTGCGAGAGGCCATGGACGATGGCACCTGGAAACGACTTCACGAGAAATGGTTCCCGGGTACCCCAATGCCGGATCAATATCTGCCAAAGAAATAAATTCGCGCGTATTCGTTATCGTTTCCGGCCGGGCCCGTGAGCAACGGTGCCCGGCCGAGTTGTAGATGGACTTGATATGAGCTGGTTCGACAACTTCGCCCGGAGCTTCCTGGATTTCCAGGCGATGGCAGAAGTTCTGCCGAACATGGTGATGGTCGGCCTCAAGAACACCTTGATCCTGGCCCTTGCCTCGACGTTTTTCGGGACGCTGATCGGTATCGTACTCGCCGTGATGGGGATTTCCGAGAACCGGCCACTGAAACTCCTGGCCCGAGTCTACACCGATATCTTCCGTGGGCTTCCTGCCATTGTCACGATCCTGATCATTGGCCAAGGCTTCGCGCGGTTGGGCCGAGATCTGTTCGGTCCATCGCCTTATCCGCTGGGCATTCTGGCGCTCAGCCTTATTGCGGGCGCCTACATAGGGGAGATTTTCCGCGCCGGCATTCAGAGCGTAGAGCGAGGTCAGATCGACGCCACGCGGACTCTCGGTATGACGTATGGCCAAGGCATGCGCCTGGTGGTGATCCCGCAAGGCATCCGTCGCGTCCTGCCTGCACTGGTCAACCAGTTCATCGGCAATGTCAAAGACTCCAGCCTGGTCTATTTCCTTGGTCTGCTCGCCTCCGAACGCGAACTGTTCCGCGTCGGCCAGGATCAGGCCGTGCTGACCGGCAATCTGTCACCGCTGTTGCTGGCCGGCGTGTTCTATCTCGTGATCACGGTGCCGCTGACCCATCTCGTCAATTACATCGACGCGCGCATGCGCGTCGGCAAACGAGTAACCGCCGTGCAGAGCGGCCTCAAGGAAGTCGCTGAGCTTGCCGAAGCCGTCGTGCCGGGCACAGCGACGTCGCCTGCAGCAACGCCCACACGGTTCAAGGGGGGCGGCATCGAGGTCAAGAGTATCGACATGGCCTACGGCGCCGTCCAGGTGCTGCATGACGTCAGTCTGAAGGTGCAGCCCGGGACCGTCACCTGCCTCATCGGTCCGTCCGGCTCGGGCAAGTCGACCTTGCTGCGTTGCCTCAATCGCCTCGTAGAATGTCGAGCCGGTGACATTCTGCTCGACGGCGAAAGCATCTACAAACAGACCCCTGACCAACTTCGGCGGCGCGTCGGCATGGTTTTCCAGCAGTTCAATCTGTTCCCCGACCGCAGCGCGCTCGCCAACATCACTCTGGCTCTGCGCAAGGTGAAACGCATGTCGCGCGAGGAGGCTGAGGGCGCGGCCTTGGCGAGGCTGCATGAAGTCGGACTGCTGGAGCGCAAGGATCACCGGCCAGCCAATCTCTCGGGCGGGCAACAGCAGCGGGTGGCAATCGCGCGTGCGCTCGCCCTCGAACCCGAAATCATGCTGTTCGACGAAGTCACCAGCGCGCTCGATCCAGAATTGGTCAAGGGTGTCCTCAATTTGATGGCCGATCTCGGTCGCGGCGGGATGACGATGGTGGTCGTCACACACGAGATGAACTTTGCTCGTAAGGTCGCGAACCAGGTCGTGTTCATGGACGAGGGGCGGATCGTCGAGGCAGGACGGCCAGAGGACCTTTTCGACAATCCGCAGAGTCCACGTCTTCGGCGCTTTCTGTCAGAGGTACTGTGATTGCAATGGTGTGCGCAACCGCGAGGGTTGCAGTGTTCGGCCTTGCGGGGCGGGCTTAACTGCCGCTAGGTCGCCGTCACAACGCGCGCATTGGCGGCGGGGTTTGCCGAGTGACTGAAAGATTGTCGAAAAACGCAACCATCATAGAGGTCGCTCGCCGGGCCGGGGTGAGTTCCGCCACGGCGGGGCGTGTGCTTGGTGACTACGGCTACAGCAGCCCCGAGGTCCAAGAGAAGGTGCGCGCCGCTGCAGCTGAGCTGGGCTATCGCCCCAATCGCCTGGCCAAAGGTCTGATCACCGGTAAGACGCAGACTATCGGAGTTGTGGTTGGCGACATCGAAAGCCCGTTCTACGCGAGCGTGCTGCGCGGAATAGGAGATATGGCGCGCCGTGGCGGCTTCGGGGTTATCGTTACGAATAGTGACGAAAATGCCGAACTCGAGCGAGAGGCGGTGCAGCTGCTGCTGGAAAAGCAGGTCGACGGTTTAATTGTCTCATCGACTTTCGGGGACGAAGCGGATCATCTTCGTGAGGCAGTCGCAGCCCGCTGTCCCGTCGTGCAGTTCGACCGCATGGTTGCGGGCCTGGAAACCGATTCAGTCGTGGTCGACAATGTTTCTGTAACGCGTAGCAGCATCGCGGCGATCATCGCCGCCGGACACAGCCGCATCGGAATATTGGCGGAACTCGGGCCGGACCAGCGCGATGATGTTGGCTCCTTTGTAGCAAACGCTGATCTCTCCAGCTCCGACGTTCGCTACCATCACCCAAGCTGGCAACGCTTGTTGGGCTATCTCGAAGCCCATCGCGCTGCGGGCATTTCGCCGGATCCTCAGTTGATCCGCCGCGTGGCGGTCTATTCCAGCGAGGCAGCCCGTAAGGAGGCACTCGATCTGCTGACAATGCGCAATGCGCCGTCCGCCCTGTTCACCGCCGACGGTGTGATGTCGACAGGGGTTCTCGAGGCGACATCCGCACTGAAGCTTGCGATTCCGGGAGAGGTCTCGCTGCTTTGCTTCGACGATCTCGACTGGATGCAGTTCGTGGCCCAGGGTATCACAGCCATCGCGCAGCCGGCGCATCTGATCGGGGCGACGGCGGCCGAGCTTCTCTTGAAGAGGCTGGCTGGGGACACCGCACCGTTTGAACACCGTATCCTCGCGGCTCGCTTGGTGAACCGTAATTCGATTGCGGTTCATCTCAACCGCAACGCCCCTGATCCGGCCGCGACGGTGTAGCTGGAGCCGAATTGCCGTCGAGGTCGGTCCCATGCAACGGCTGAGCTCAAGCGTATTGGTGCGTAGGACTTTTGTTGCCTGCGATGCCCAGCGTGAGCTGCGCCAGAAAGAACCCATCCGGGTTACGAAACCTAGTAATCACTTGCGGTCGCAGTGTATGGCTTGGTCGTTGAACGCCAAGGCTGCCCGATTTCGTTCCGCGATGGGTACAATCAGAGATCAAGCAAAACGTCGCCTTGCGGGCGGCTGCAGCACGCCAGGACGTAGCCTGCCGATTTGTCTTCCGATGACAGCCCGCCCAAGTCATCCATGACAACTTCGCCGGACAGCTTGGCGATCCGGCATGTACCGCAAATTCCCTGCTGGCAAGCGGTGGGAACGTAGATGCCACATTGGCGCGCAGCTTCCAGCAGGGTCTCTCCGGTCGCGCAGTAATGCGCAATGCCTGAGCGGGCGAAGCGGACCGAAGACGAAACCTTTGAATCCGATACCGAGCGCGAAACATTGCCGCCTCCGAAGCTCTCCTCATGATACTGTGAAGGGGCGAGCCCGATTGCCTCCAGCCAGCCGCGCGCTGCCTTCATGTAGGATTCCGGCCCACAGGCAAAAATCGTGTGGCTATGGAGATCGGGAACCAGGTTCAAAAGCATCTCACTGTTAATTCGCCCGGTTGGACCCGTCCAGGCCGGGTCTTTCTGACTGCAAATGCAAGTCACTTGAACATTGGGAAAGCGAGCGGCAAGTGCGTCCAGTTCGAGCCGAAAGATGATGTCGTCCGGCGTTCTCGCACTGTGAATGAAGCGGATATCCTGGTCGGCTGCGCGGTCGGTAAATGCGCGCAGCATCGACATGACGGGAGTTATCCCGCTGCCACCCGAAAGGAAGAGGGACTTTCCGTGCGGCAGATCATCGAGATTGAACGAGCCGAGCGGCCCTTCGATCTCGATCCCATCACCCGGCTTCAAATTGTCATGGAGCCAATTCGAAACGAGCCCGCCCGGCGTCCGTTTCACGGTGATCTGAAGGTCTAGCGGCCGCGTCGGTGGTGACGAAACAGAGTAGGAGCGCGTCACCGCGGCACCGTCGATGCTCAGGTGCACCAGAACATACTGGCCAGCGCTGAAGCAGAACATCCGATCTGAAGCGGGTGTGAGAACGAATGTTTTCACATCGTGCGTTTCGTCGATCACGCGCCGGCAGAGCACAAGTTGAGGGGTGGTCTGTGCCCACTGCCGGTGAAGCCTTGTTGGGGCGAAGCCGGGGGCTCCTAAGGCCGCGTGTGCGTTCATCATTCAACTCGGGTTTGAAGTCGAGCCAAGATGCCACTTCAAAACCCGCTGAACAGCCGCGCAATCCTGCCTTTATGATCGGCAATTTCGATTAAACTTCCAGTGACATTACAGCCACCTGGAGGGCTCTAATGCCCTTGCGAATGATGGGTTCGTGTTTGCGGCGCGCAAGTATCGCGGTGTGGACTGGCTGGTGCAGCGTCGGCGCTCCCTCGACGAGGAACGATGGGAGCTCGGCCGTGAACCTGCGCGCATCGTCGCTGCGCATATAGCAGGTGCCGCCCGTTCGCCGCAGCAAGATCTCCGCTAGAGTTTCCGATCCCGTCGAAAGCCGGCAGATCGCCAACTGGGCCAGCAGCTCTGCGTGCGTCTTTTCCAGCACGGCGGTGTAGCCGGGGCGAATGTAGGTTTCAGGGTCGACGTCGGACAGCGTTCTGGCAGTCGTCGAAACCATCACATATTCCTCGACCATCAGATGCTCGTAGGCGATCTCAGGCAGATAACGAGGCGCATAAAGCACGGCGATATCGAGATTTCCCATGCTTAGGTCGCTGACCATCTGGTTCGAATAATCCGACTCGACATGGATCGAGGATTTGGGAAGGGCCTGGCACAGTGTCTCGACCCATCCCGGCAGCACCGAGCGGGTCATGCCCACCTGTGCGGCGATGCGCAACGTGCCCTCGAAACGGTTGAACGCTCGCACATCGTGTCGAGCTTGCGACCAGGTCGACAGCAAGGATCTGGCATAGGCTTCGAACCGCCGCCCTGCGGCTGTCGGCTCAGCACCGGCACGCCCACGCTGAAAGAGCTCCGACCCGATAGCACTCTCCAGATTCTTGATGCGGGTGCTGATCGTCGACTGCGTCAATCCCAACCGATCGGCGGTACGGTTGAAGTTTCGCGACTCGATGATGTCGAGAAAGGTTTCGATGTGATCTAGCTGCACGGGACACCCCGATCGAAAAAGTCGATCATATTGCGCAGGATCATAAGCTTGATCAAACAATACTCAAGGCGGAAGCTGCACTCGGTGAAATTGGCCGGCAGATCGACCAGGCTGAAGCTACGGAGCTGATCAACGTGTTCATAGTCGACTGCGATTGTCACAACTACTGGTCAAGCGCGACCGTATTGGAGCCTTACCTTTCCGGCCTATGGAAGGACATGTTCGTCGAAGGCGAGAAGACAGGTCCCGTTGGCGCCTTCCCGCATGGCCATCGTCCCTGGTTTCATCCGCAGGACTTCTCCCGCAAGGACGTCCGTCCGAAAACAGAAGCCGACAACTATCTCATCATGAAGGAAAAGCACCTGGACAAGTACAAGGTCGATGTGGCGATCCTGACCGGCGATGAGCCGATCGAGGCTTCCACCCTCGCCAATCCCTATTATGCCAGCGCCCTCGTCAGCGCCTACAATGACTACCAGATCGACCAATGGCTGCCGAAGGACGATCGCTTCATGGGCTCGATCATCGTCGCGCCACAGGATCCGAAGCTCGCGGCCGCCGAGATACGCCGTCTGGGCAATCACCCGCGCATGGTTCAGGTTCTCGCCTCACAAGGCTCCGTCAAGCCATATGGCGATCCGTTTTACCATCCGATCTACGAGGCCTGTGCCGAAGTGGGGCTGCCCTTTGCTATTCATCTGGGCGGCCATGGCGGCGTGAATTCGACCGCGATTGCTCCGGCCCCGACGACATTCTTCTGGGAGACTCATGCCATCCTGCACATGTCAGCGATTTCGCATGTGGCAAGCATGATTGCGCATGGCGTCTTCGAAAAATGGCCGGACCTCTACTTCGTGGTCATCGAGTGCGGCGTCGCCTGGGTGCCGTCGGTATTGTGGCGCCTGGACGCCGATTACAAAGCGCTACGCAAAGAGACGCCATGGCTGAAGATGCTGCCGTCCGAATACTGCCGGCGCAACATCCGCTTTTCCACGCAGCCGCTGGAGCAGCCCGCCAATATCCAACATCTCTGGTCCACTCTCGAGGCGATGGATGGCGAAAACACGCTGATGTTTGCCTCCGATTATCCGCATTGGGATTACGACGATGCCAACACGCTGCAAATCCCCCCGGCCTGGAAGAGCAAGATCATGGGGCTGAATGCGCTGGAGGTTTACAAGCGCATCCCCCGCGCGCAAGCGGCGAACGCCGCCTGAGGAAGCACACGATGCCCGAGAAGACATACATCTGCCGCGTCGACGAGATCGAAACCGGATCTCCCTTCATCGCCAAGGTCCACAGCCTTTCGGTCGGCGTTTTTCGCGTCGGAGACTCATTCCACGCGCTGCTCAACGTTTGTCCGCACCGAGGCGCTCCGCTTTGCGAGGGGCCGCAATGCGGAACAACTGCACCGGTCGAAGAGGCGCAATTCATCTATCACCGCGAAAACGAGATCGTGCGCTGCGCCTGGCATGGCTGGGAATTCGACATCAAATCAGGCGCGGCGCTGGTCGATCCGTCCGTTCGCGCGCGCACATTTCCAGTCACCGTCGAGGCGGGCAGCATCTACGTGACAGCCTGATCAAGGTGCGGATTTGAGCAGTCAGAAGAAAGGACAATCGCGGCTGACGAGCAGATTTCTTCACAGGGTGCGTGACGAACAATAACGCGGAAAATCCGCAATGGGAGAGTCAAATGTCAGAATCTGAATACAAGCTTGGTATCGCTCAAAGCCTGATTGGCCGCGGCAAGATTTCTCGTCGCGACTTCATTCATCTTGGGCTAGCCGCTGGGCTGACGGTCACCGCTGCGGACAAGCTCTTCGTCAGCACGGCCCGGGCCGCACCGCTGCAGGGCGGCTTCGCCAAGCTCGGCATGGCACATGGCGCAACGACGGATTCGATCGATCCGGCCGGCTACCTGGACACCTTCACACAGACAGCGTTCTCGGGCTCGATGTCCAACAGCCTCACCGAGGTCGACGCGAAAGGCAACGTCCAACCGGACCTAGCCGAGAGCTTTGAATCGTCCGATGGCGCCAAAACCTGGGTCTTCAAGCTGCGCAAGGGCGCAACCTTCCACAACGGCAAGAATGTGACGGCGGACGACGTCGTGACTTCGCTGCGCTATCATATGGGCGACGAAACTAAGTCGGCGGCGAAGCCGCTGCTTGAGCCCGTCGCCAGCATCAAGGCGGATGGTCCGGAGACGGTTGTCTTCACGCTGAAAAGCGGCAACGCCGATTTCCCCTACATCATGAGTGACTACCATCTGGTCATCATGCCGGCCAAGGACGGCAAGGCGGATTGGGGATCGGGCGTTCGCACCGGCGCTTTCGTGCTTGAGAATTTCCAGCCCGGCGTTTCGGCCAAACTCAAGCGCAATCCCAACTACTTCAAGAACGGCAAACCCTATCTCGACGAGGTGGAGTTCATCGCCATCACCGATCTCGCCGCTCGCATGGCCGCGTTATCGACAGGGGAGGTGGACTATATTGGCCGCGCCGACCTCAAGACCCTCGGCATGTTGAAACGCAACCCCAAGGTGGAGATCGTCGAGGTCACCGGCTATGGCCACTATACCCTGCCGATGAATGTCACGATGGCGCCGTTCGATAATCCGGATGTCCGAATGGCCTTAAAGTGGGCGATCAACCGTCAGGAGATCGTCGACAAGATCTTTCTCGGCCACGCCACTGTGGCCAACGACAACCCGATCGCGCCGGCGATCAAATTCGCCACGAACCCGCAGCCGCAACACAGTTTCGATCCGGAGAAGGCCAAGCATTATCTGATAAAGGCTGGAATGGAGAAACTGAAGGTGGACCTCTCGGTCGCCGATGCCGCTTTTGCAGGCGCGGTGGATGCGGCTGCGCTGATCCGCGAGACGGCAGCCCAGTGCGGCATCGACGTGAACGTGGTGCGCGAGGCCGAGGACGCCTATTGGGACAATGTCTGGCTCAAGAAACCTTGGTGCGCTTCCTATTGGAGCGGTCGCGCGACGGCCGACTGGATGTTCACGCAAGCCTTCGCCGCCGATTCCAGCTGGAACGAGTCGTTCTGGAAAAATCCCCGCTTCAACGAGTTGCTTGTCCAGGCACGCGCCGAGACGGACGAGGCCAAGCGGGCGGCAATGTATGCCGAGATGCAGCAACTGACCCATGATGATGGCGGCAGCATCGTGCTGGTCTTCAACAATTTCGTCAGCGCCAAATCCAATAAGCTCGCACATGGCGAAGTGGCGCCGAACTGGGAGAATGATGGACTGAAGATGGCCGAACGCTGGTGGATCGCGACTGCGTGAGAGTGCGGGCCGGACCCGCGATGGCTACTGGGTTTCGGCTTGCAGTCGCGTGCCCTGCCGGGTGTGGCAGGGCAGCGACGGCAACGCGGAACGCGAGCAAATGAACGCGGTCGCAAGAACGGTTCTGCAGCGCCTTGGCCTCGGCCTGGTCACACTGTTCATCGTCTCCATCATTATCTTCTCTGCGATTGCAATGCTGCCGGGCGACTTCGCCAAGGCAATGCTCGGACAATCCGCAACACCCGAAACGGTCGCCGCCTTCCAGCGAGAAATTGGGATCGACCGTCCGCCTGTCGAGCGCTACTTCGTCTGGGTCGGGCAGATGCTCCACGGTGATTTCGGGTCTTCCTTCGCGAGCCGCACCGGATATCGGCGCACCGTCGCCGAAATCATCGCGCCGCGCCTCTACAATACGATGTTCCTCGCATCGATGACTGCGCTGATCGCAGTTCCGCTGGCCCTGGGACTGGGCATCCTCGCTGCGCTCTACCGCAATGGCTGGTTCGACCGGCTGGTGAACGCAGTGACGCTGACAACCATTTCGTTTCCGGAGTTTTTCGTCGCCTATATGCTTGCCTACCTGGTCATCTCGCGCGACACATTCATCGGATCCGAGTTCGCACAATCCCTGCCGCACTGGCTCGCAGTGTCAGTGAACTGGATACTCAACGCAGTTCCCAAGTTCCCGACATTGTCCAACGTGAACGACCAGACGCCGTTCTGGGACCACGTCTGGAGAGTAGCCTTGCCGGCGACCACGCTTACGCTCGTCATCGTGGCACACATGATGCGCATGACACGAGCGGCGATCATAAACATGCTCGCAAGCCCCTATATCGACATGGCGCGTCTCAAGGGAATGTCGCCCATGGCCATCGTACTCAGGCATGCCTTGCCCAACGCATGGGCTCCGATCGTGACGGTAGTGGCTTTCAACCTTGCTTATCTCGTCGTCGGAGTGGTCGTCGTCGAAGTGGTGTTCGTCTATCCCGGCATCGGTCAGCTGATGGTCGACGCGGTCAAATCAAGGGATGTTCCGGTTGTCCAGGCTTGCGCCCTGATTTTCGCGGCGACCTATATCCTCCTCAATCTGACAGCCGACATCATTTCCATCGCCACCAATCCCAGGCTCTTGCATCCACGATGACCAGCTACGAACCCATCGCTCAGGTTCACAGGCTGAGGCGCTCGCGCGCCACCCGGGCCAAAACGGCGCTGAAGAAGGCACCCTTCAGTGCCTGGTTCGGCATCCTCGTGATCATCGGCTATGTCATCGTTGCGGTCTTTGCGCACTGGATCGCCCCATACGGCGAAACGCAGGTCTTCAGCGAAGCCTTCGCACCGTGGAGCCAACAGTTCAAATTGGGAACCGACCAGCTCGGCCGCGATATGCTCACGCGCTTGATTTACGGTGCGCGCAACACCATCGGTATCGCCATCGCGACCACACTGCTGTCCTTCGCAGTCGGCGTCTCGCTCGGCCTTCTCGCTGCATTGTACAGAGGATGGCTGGACCAGATACTGTCGCGTGCGGTGGACGTGTTGATGTCGATCCCAAGCCTTATCTTCGCCCTGGTGCTGCTTTCGATCTTCGGCTCGTCCATCACCAGCCTGATAATCATCATTGCGCTGCTCGATTCTACCCGTGTCTTTCGGCTCGCACGCGCCGTCGGGCTCAACGTGGCAGTGATGGAATATGTCGAAGTAGCGCGATTGCGCGGCGAAGGCCCGAAATGGATCATCGCCAAGGAAATCCTTCCCAACGTTATGCCGCCGCTGGTCGCGGAGTTCGGCCTGCGATTTTGCTTCGTATTCCTCACAATCGCGGCACTGTCCTTTCTGGGCGTCGGTATTCAGCCACCGACCGCCGATTGGGGATCGATGGTGCGTGAGAATGCGACCCTGATCACCTACGGCGATGTCACGCCGCTGCTGCCGGCGGGCGCGATTGCCCTCCTCACGGTCTCCGTGAATTTCGTCGTGGACTGGTTCCTGCACGCAACGAGCGGGTTGCGCGATGAAAGGTAGCGATCCGGCCTCGCGCGAAAAAGGCAAGGATCTGCTTCAGATCCGCAATCTGCATGTGGAGGGTTTCTCGGACGAGCGGTGGCATCCCATTGTCCGCGGGGTCGATCTGGCGCTGAAGCGGGGGGAGGTTCTTGGCCTGATCGGCGAGTCAGGCGCCGGCAAATCCACCATTGGCCTCGCGGCGATGGGTTACGCCAAGCCGGGCTGCCGTATTACACAGGGATCGATCCTGTTCGACGGGATCGATCTTCTGGCACTGAGCGAAACAGGGCGGCGTCGCCTCAGAGGCTCCCGTATCGCCTATGTCGCGCAAAGCGCCGCGGCCTCTTTCAATCCGGCCCACCGGCTCCTCGATCAGACTGTCGAAACTGTGGTGGCGCATGGGATTGCCAGCCGAGAGAAAGCGAACCGCAGTGCCGTCGATCTTTATCGGCGTCTTCAGCTTCCAGATCCGGAGACCATCGGCTTTCGCTATCCTCATCAGGTTTCCGGGGGACAGCTGCAACGGGCGATGACCGCGATGGCGATGGTTTGCCGTCCGGACCTCATCGTCTTTGACGAGCCAACGACGGCGCTCGACGTGACAACGCAGGTCGAAGTTCTCGCCTCCATTCGCAACATCGTGGAGGAGTTCAACACCGCTGCAATCTATGTGACGCACGATCTGGCGGTGGTGGCGCAAATGGCGGACCGAATCATGGTTTTACGCCATGGACAAACCGTGGAGGAGGCAGAAACGCGCCAGATGCTCGCGTCGCCCAGCCAGGAATATACCAAAACGCTCTGGGCCGTACGCAAGCTCGCGAAGCCCGAAGTTCCGGCCGATGAATATCTGCTTACGATAGACAACGTCACGGCGGCCTACGGCCGGGCGGTTAAGGTGCTCCAGGATGTGTCCCTCAAAGTTCCACGTGGAAGAACAGTGGCTGTGGTCGGCGAATCCGGTTCCGGGAAATCGACGCTCGCTCGCGTCGTTACCGGCCTGCTACCGCCACTTTCGGGGTCGATTTCCTTTGCCGGCCAGGCCCTTTCTAAGACCCTGAATACGCGCACAAAAGAGATCCTGCGCCGCATACAGATGATTTATCAAATGCCCGACAACGCGCTAAATCCGCGCCAGACGGTCGAAGAAGTCATAGCTCGGCCGCTTGAATTCTATCTTGGCCTCAAGGGTGCGCAGCGGGATCGGCGAGTCGGCGAACTCATGCACATGGTCGAGATGAGCGACACTTACCTTGATCGTCTGCCAGCCGAACTGTCGGGCGGCCAGAAGCAGCGCGTTTGCATCGCCCGAGCGTTGGCCGCCGATCCGGAACTCATCATCTGCGACGAAATCACGTCCGCGCTCGACCAGATTGTGCAGGAAGAAATCCTGAAGCTCTTAATGCGGCTTCAGCGCGAGCTCGGCATGAGCTACATTTTCATCACCCATGACATTGCCACCGTGCGAGCGATCGCCGACGAAATTGTGGTCATGCACCAGGGTAAAGTCGTTGAGCAGGGATTAAAGAGCGAAATTCTCACGCCCCCGCATGCCCCCTATACCGAGCGGCTTTTGTCCTCCGTGCCCGAAATGGATCCGGATTGGCTGACAAGGCTGCTTGCCAGCCGGAGGATGTGATCATCGGGCAGAGTGTTCTTCCATATCGCCACGGTTTACAGTCTCGCGGTAGGCGCTCGGCGAAACCGCGCTCGATCGCAAACGGACAGCGCGCATCCGCCCCGTCCATACGAGGATAGGCGCCCTTTGCCGTCCCTCAGTTTTCTGAGAGCATGATGGAGTGCGCGCAATCCGGGAGCCGAAATTCCATGCCGACAAGAACCGATGCTAGTGAAGCGCGCCGGTGGTTTGCCGAAGACCTGCGTGTCGCATCACCTGTTTTGCACAACCCTGCGGTCATCGAGGCCTTCGCAAAGGTTCCGCGCGAACAGTATCTTGGCGACGGGCCATGGCGTATCCATTCGAGATTGCAAATCGGGGCGGTCCATACCAGCCCTTCAGCCGCACTTCATGAGATTTATCACGACGTTCTGGTCTTGCTTGACGAAAAACGCGGACTTAACAGCGGCTTGCCGTCGCTTTGGGCATTGGTTTTCGACCATCTGAACATCACGCCCGGCCAGACTGTCCTTCAGGTGGGCGCCGGTGTCGGCTATTTCACCGCCATCCTCGCTGAACTGACGGGTTCAGAAGGACGCGTGATTGGCTATGAGATCGACGAAGAACTAGCTCGGCGCGCACAAAGCAACCTTGCTCATTATGCCCATGTCGAAGTGGTGTCCGGTGATGCAACCCAGGCGGTTGATCTGCCAGACCTCGATGTCGTGATCGCTTTTGCCGGAGTGACGCACGTGCCGGAACGGTGGCTTTCAAATTTGTCCGATGCTGGCCGGATGGCATTGCCGTTCACAGGTGAAGACCGACGAGGTTTCATGATGCTCCTGGAAAGGGCTGGCGATACCTTTCCCGTACGATCACTGGTGCCATGCGGGTTTTACCCCTGCAGCGGAGCCAGGCGCAGTGACGAAGAAAGGGCCTTGATGGCCGCCCTCAAGGCTGCGCGAGGCAAGGTCACCCGTCTCGCCCAATATCACCGAGGGCGACCAAAAAATGGCCTCGAGAACGCTTGGTTGGTGACCGACACATACTGGATTTCCAAAGCCTAGAGATCGATGTCGATCTTGCGTGTCACCGTCGTAGCGTGCGGCACGGCTTTCCACGAGCGATCTATGCCGTCGAGAGCAGTCCGAAACATCATTATTGCGTCCGAAATTTCCCCGAACCGCGCGTGGGGATTGCAGCCCCGGTCCTGGCCGGCTGCAGCGCAGGCTTTCTCTTGTCCGACGACTGACTAGACCCATCCCGCACAGCGCGATCCGCCGCCGAGAGGTCTCCGACCAGCGACGCAAGTTCGGTCTCGTCGAGCGTCTCGGTCTCGAGCAGCCTGCGTGCCGCCCTTTCCAGCACGTCGCGCTGCTCGCTGAGCAGGCTGACGGTTCGTTCGAACGCGGCCTCCACAATGTCGCGCACTTCCGCGTCGATGGCATCGGCGGCGGCTTCGCCGTAATCGTGCTCGCGCGGTCCGCCGGCGAGCGGATTGGGGCTCAGGAAGGAGCGTGGATCCTTTTCCAGCGCCACGTGCCCGAGTTTTGCCGACATGCCGTAACGCGTCACCATGGCGCGCGCTATGTCGGTTACCTTGACGAGATCATCGGCGGCTCCGGTGGACAGATGGCCGAATACGATCCATTCGGCCGCCCTGCCGCCGAGCAGCACTGCCATCTTGTTGTCCAGCTCCTCGCGTGTCATCAGGAAGCGGTCCTCGGTCGGACGCTGGATAGTGTAGCCGAGCGCGCCGACGCCGCGTGGTATGATCGACACCTTGTGCACCGGGTCGACGCCAGGTAGCGCCATGGCTACCAGCGCATGACCCATTTCATGGTAAGCGACGATCTCGCGCTCCTTAGGGTTCAGGAGCCGGTTGCGTTTCTCCAGTCCCGCGACGATGCGCTCCACCGCATTATTGAAATCGTCCATCGTTACCGCATCCGCCTTGCGGCGCGTGGCGAGCAACGTCGCCTCGTTCACGAGATTGGCCAGGTCAGCACCGGTGAAACCGGGCGTCAGCGCCGCCACTTTTTCGGCATCGACATCCGTCGCCAGCTTGGCCTTGCTCATGTGAACCTGCAGGATCTTGATGCGACCCTGCTTGTCGGGCCGGTCGACCAATACCTGGCGGTCGAAACGGCCGGCGCGCAGAAGTGCCGGGTCAAGGATCTCGGGACGGTTCGTCGCGGCCAGCAGCACGACGCCGATCTGTGGATCGAAACCGTCGAGTTCGACCAGAAGCTGGTTGAGCGTCTGCTCCTTTTCGTCGTGGCCGCCGACCATGGTCCCGCGGGCGCGGCCAAGAGCGTCGAGCTCGTCGATAAATATGATGGCGGGGGCCTTGGACCGCGCCTGCTCGAAAAGATCGCGCACGCGCGCGGCCCCGACCCCCACGAACATCTCGACGAACTCCGAACCGGAGATCGAGAAGAACGGAACCTTGGCTTCGCCCGCGACGGCCTTGGCGAGCAGGGTCTTGCCCGTGCCCGGCGGGCCGACCAGCAGCACGCCTTTGGGCATGCGGCCTCCGAGGCGGCCGTATTCGCCTGGGTTCTTCAGAAAATCCACAATCTCCTGCAGCTCGGCCTTGGCTTCATCGACCCCCGCCACATCGTCGAACGTCACCCCGGTATTGGCTTCGACATAAATCCTAGCCTTGCTCCGGCCGATTTGCATCAGACCTCCGACGCCGCCGTTCATGCGTCTTAGAAGCAGCATCCACAGGCCAAAGAAGACGAGCACCGGCACAACCCAGGAAAGCAGGTCGCTCAGCAAGGTGCTTTCGACCTGGCCGGTCACCGTGACACCGTGCTCCTGCAGGTCACGGGCGAGGTTCGGCTCGACGCGTGTGGTGATAAACAGCGGCCGGCCGTCTTGTGGCTCCTTGAAACGGCCCTGGATGAAGCGGTCCGAAACCTGAACCTCGGCGATTTTGCCGGCGTTCAGCAAGGCCTCGAACTGGCTGTACGGTATTTGGGCGACGTGCTGCGTCGTGGCATAGATGTACTGGACGACCATCACGCCCACGAACGCCGCGACCCAGTACCAGATATTGAACCGCGTCTTTCTGTTGCTCATGTCCATGGCGGCCTCCAGAAGGAAACGGATATAGGTCGCCCGGGCCGCGCGGCATCGGTGCAGGCCGGGTCCGGCGCAAAAAAACGGGAGGCCCAGACCAGCCGTCGACGATGATGGGGCTGCATTGTCCTTTCCTGCGCGGCATGCCCGGCCGACCGGTCGTGCTGTTTCTTCCGCTGGATAAAGTCCGTCATGCGTTGTTGAAATTGCGGTTGACGGCTGCATTGCACTCGCCGGCAAGCGCCTGCGAAATGGCGGCGGTTGTGGGGGGGGGCCCCCCCCGGGGGGGGGGGGGAAACAGTTTGCCGCGGGGGCGCCCGGTTTGGGCACGGGGGTTTGGCCCCCGCGGCGGGTGGCGCCCGGGGGGGATGGGGCAGGGTGGGGGGG
>NZ_JAMYTD010000063.1:0-23008 GCF_040322255.1 Mesorhizobium sp. M0166
CTACATCAAGGAAGAGCTGCTGCTTGTCCTCGCAACGTCCTCCTCGGAGGCCGCGCTCCCCTCGCTCATGCAGAAGATGGAGAAGGCGGGCGCCAGGCGTTCGGTTGTGGGTCTCGTCATCCCGGCCGGATATTCGTTCAATCTGGACGGCACGAATATCTACATGACCCTGGCGGCCCTCTTCATCGCGCAGGCGACGAACACCGATCTGTCAATCGGCGATCAGGTGCTGCTGCTGCTCGTTGCGATGCTTTCCTCCAAGGGCGCTGCAGGTGTGACAGGTGCGGGCTTCATCACCCTGGCTGCTACGCTCGCCGTAGTTCCGAGTGTTCCCGTTGCTGGGATGGCCCTGATACTCGGCATCGACCGCTTCATGTCCGAATGCCGGGCGTTGACGAATTGCGTTGGTAACGCAGTGGCATCCCTCGTCGTCGCCCGCTGGGAAGGAGAATTGGACCAAGCGCAGATGAAAGCCGCCTTCTGCGGTCATCAGCTTGCCGAGGCATCAAACCGGCTATCCTCCGCCGAGTAAGGGCGACGCACCGCGACCGGTTTCGCCAAGCTGGTCACATGACCTGAACGATCGACTCGCAGGCTCTAAACGGCGCCTCACGGACCATGTATCAGAAGCGCTAAATGTGTGAGTGCAAATCATCGCCGCCCTAAGCGAATGAACCTTCCGTTATACCCGGCCGGTCTACGTCTGGAGTAGTCCAATACGCTGTCGATCATTCAGTATGCGGGCGTCTTCACTTTGCCCACCCGAAAGCATTGTCGAATCGCGCTAGGTGACAGAGAGCCAGCCTGCGTCAAAAACCAATCAGAATAGGACCCATGACCAAGCGCCCCACAATTACCGATCTCGCCCGCGAAGCCCGAGTCAGCGTAGCAACGGTCGATCGGGTTCTGAACGCCCGCCATCCGGTGCGCGAGGAGACCGCGCGGCGGGTCCACGACGCCGCCCACGCGATCGGCTATCATGCTGCCGGGCTCATCAAGCAGCGCTTGCGGCGAGACCTACCGTGCTACCGTCTGGGCTTCATCTTGAGAAAACCGGCCCAGCATTTCTACCAAGACTTTGCGCGCGAGGTCGAAGCGTCGGTCAATTTGGCCCAGTCCTTCCACGGCATTCCGCTCATCCAATTCGCCCCGTCACATATGCCGAGCGACCTAATCGCACCGCTCAAGGATTTGGGCGCACGCTGCCATGCGATCGCGATGGTGGCACCGGACCACCCAAAAATTACAGCAGCGGTTGAGGACCTCAAGGCCAAAGGCATTCCGGTTTTCTCGCTGCTTTCCGACTTCGCCGCCGGCGTGCGACAGGGCTATATCGGCCTCAACAACCGCAAGGTGGGGCGCACGGCCGCTTGGATGGTGTCCAAGGTCGCAAAACGGCCCGGCAAGGTGGCGGTGTTTGTCGGTAGCCATCGTTTCCAGGGGCACGAGCTCCGTGACGTCGGCTTTCGCTCCTATTGCCGTGAGAACGCGCCGACGTTCGAGGTGCTCGATCCGCTTGTGAACCTGGAGAAACGGCAGGTCACCTACGAGGCAACGCTTGATCTCATGCAGCGGGAACCCGAGCTCGTCGGCTTCTATGTCGCCGGGGGCGGCATGGAGGGCGCCATCTCCGCGGT
The DNA here is from genome assembly GCF_040322255.1 of Mesorhizobium sp. M0166. Taxonomy (NCBI): domain Bacteria; kingdom Pseudomonadati; phylum Pseudomonadota; class Alphaproteobacteria; order Hyphomicrobiales; family Phyllobacteriaceae; genus Mesorhizobium; species Mesorhizobium sp. M0166. The sequence goes on from NZ_JAMYTD010000063.1 coordinate 1,638, forward strand.
CCGGGAAGAGGGTAAAAGTCGCGATCTCGTCGCGATCGTGAATGAAATCACGCCGGAATCTCGGGCGGCACTCGCTGATAACATCATCACGATGGCGGTCGCCACGCCAATGCGCCGGCTTTCCCAGGAGCTGATAACGCTGATGACGCGGGCTATCGAGACCGGCACTGCTGAAACACCAGGACAGACATTTCTGCCGTTCGACATCCATCTGCCGGAAAATATATGAAACTGATGGCTTCTATCGTAAGCGGGGAGTTTCCTTTCATGAATGAGAGAAAGTTGATTGATTATCCCATCCACGCGGGGTAGCCGCACCCCACAGGCCTCAGCCGCGGCCCAGGATGAAGCGCCGATTGGGTGAACGGATCGGCCGCGCGTTCAGCCCGAAGCGCGAGGTAAATTGCCTACATCCGCAGCGTCGACCTCGACCGGCTTCATTGCCAACATCTCAACGTTGTCGGTGCAGGGCGGTGTCGTCAAGGATGCCTCACGCCAGTAGCCGAGCGAGGCCGGCACAGTCCATTGGTATCGACCTCGTCGACCGCCATCTCCTCGCCTGGCCGCGTGAAAAGCCGCGGCATGGCCGGCAAAGTTGGCATTTGAGTGGGGCTAAACACCTTCTGGGACTTCGCACGCGAAATCGGAGGCGGCAGTCAATTCAGTACCAACCCGGACATGTGTTCTGCTCGTTCCTGGCCCTCGTACTCAGCAAGGAACTGCGCCGCTCTGCCGGGCCAAAGGCCTGACGCCCGAATGGCAACCGTTCCTACGCGATCGCGACCGCCTCCAGGAAGCCACCATCGAAAAGGATGCTCGCGTCGTCACCACCACGTCACGGCCAAAGTGGGCAACGTTTTGAAGGCAGCTGGCATCGCTCTGCCACACAACCTCGACGAACAACTCGCCTGAGCTCACCCCCAAAACGTAGTGGTAACACGCGCCGGAGCGCGCCTAACATGCTGATTAATGACATATTCTTGCGGGCGGTGTTTAAACTGCAAGGTCGGATGGTCGTGCCCGAGACGCTCAATAGCTTTCAAGCAAAGGCGCCAGGCGAGATGCCTCCTGCAACATCATTTCCCGCATCCACAGGCTTGCCGGATCAGTGTTGTGAAGCGCAGGCCATTGGACGGCCTCCGTGAATGCGGGATGAGGAAGTGGCGGCGGAAGTCCGACAATCCGCAGGGGTGTTGTTTTTGCGAAATGCTGCGCCAGCCGTAAGGGCATGGTCCCGATGCGGTTGGTGCCTGATAGGACCGGCGCGATCAGGCTAAAGCCCTGTACGACGACCTCGATACGTCTCTCGAACCCGTGCTCGAGCAAATACCATTCCTCCATGGTGGGCTGCCGGGTGTGCCTGAATTTGAGCACGACATGCCCCATCGACAAGTATCGCTCGAATGTAAGTGGCTCTGACAGCTGCTTGTTCGTGCCGCAGCCTACGCATACGAGCATATCTTCGAACAGGGCTGCGCGAGGATGTTTCGACATGAACACTTCCGGCATAATCAGAAAATCAACGTCGCCGCGCCGGAGAAGCTCCTCGGGGTCGTCGCAAATAGGCAGACATTCGAAGCGGACGGCGGGAGCTTCCCGCGCAGTACGCTCTACGATCCTCTTAAAAAGCACGAGCGTGAGGTAATCGGAAAGCATGATTCGGAAGAGACGATCCGATTGGGCTGGGTTAAAGGCGTCGGAGGAAATAATCGATAGCTGGATGTGCAGCAATGCGTCCCGGACTGCTGGGGCAAGCCCCTCCGCGCGCGGTGTCAAAATGAGCTCGCGGCCGTTCATCGTAAATAGCTCATTGCTGAAGTAGGCGCGTAACCGAGCGACGGCGGCGCTCATGGCCGGCTGGCTCAGATTAATACTGTTGGCCGCGGCAGTGACTTTACGCTCCCTGATCAGAGCGTCCAGCACAACGAGCAGATTCAGATCCAGCCCCTTAAACCGCATATCCTGATCTATCCAGCGTGTGGATGGGCATCATCTAAACAATCAATTTTACGAATTTACGAACCATGCATTAGAGGAACGTAAATGACCGACGTCAAGCTCAAATCGACGGCGCCGCCACACGGGCGGGAACATCGAGAGAGCTCATTGGCGAGCCCCACCGGCTGGCTCACCGTCGCTAACGACAACGGTTGAGTGCAGCCAACAACGCCGCCGCTTTGGCCGGGTAATGCGGCCCGCAAGAAACCATTTTGAAGAGAGGTCCTGAATGCGCCCTCAGGTGCAGTGGAAATTGTGCTGGGAAAACGAGTTGCAGCTCTCGGACCACGTCGAGCTCGCCCAGTTCTTTCGTAATACCTACGGGCCGACTGGGGCGTCCAACGCAGAACCGTTCGAAGGTAGTCGAAGCTGGGCCGGAGCCAGGCCTGAACTCCGCGCAATCGCCTATGATTCGAGCGGTGTAGCGGCTCACATGGGCATACTGCGCCGTTTCATCAAGGTTGACGCGGTCGATCTGTTGGTGGCTGAGCTGGGCCTGTACGGGGTACGTCCGGATCTTGAGGGTCTCGGAATCGCCCATTCAATCCATGTCATGCTTCCAATACTGCAGGAGCTTGGCGTTCCATTCGCTTTCGGAACCGTCCGGGACGCGCTGCGGAATCATGTTGAGAGGTTCGCGCGGCGATACAGCCCTTTGGCCGTTTTGTCGGGAATTCGCGTGCGCTCCACCCGACCAGAGGCGCGCCTCGACCTGCCGCCCACACGCATCGATGACGCACTCACCATTGTTCTGCCAGTTGGACGGCCGATCAGCGAATGGCCCACGGGCACGATGATCGATCGGAACGGACCAGAGCTATGAGCCGTCCCGATTGCTTGTACGAAGTGCGCCGTGAGTGCTCTGACGGCACCGGCCGTCGCAGCGTTTATCTGACGTTTGACGACGGTCCCAATCCACTTTTCACACCGGAGATTCTCGATGTGTTGGCAGAGCAGCGGGTGCCGGCGACTTTCTTCGTCATCGGCGCCTACGCCTTAGAGCACCCGGATCTAATCCAACGAATGTTTGCAGAAGGGCACGAGCTAGGCAACCACACGATGACTCATCCGGATCTGTACAAATGCGGCTTCGGCGAAGTGCAACGTGAGATTTTTGAAGCGAACGGCGCCATCATGAGGGCGTGCCCTCAGGCCTCGGTGCGCTATATTCGCGCGCCCTACGGCGCCTGGAGCGAAGAAATCTTCACAGCGTCACAGATCGCCGGGCTGACGGCCCTCCATTGGTCCGTCGACCCTCGAGATTGGTCTCGCCCTGGGGTCGACGCGATTATCGATACCGTGCTCGCCTCTGTCCGGCCGGGCGCAATCGTACTCTTGCACGACGGATGCCCTCCCGGCGAGTTGAGCCAGGGCGCTCACGCCGGTCTGCGCGACCAGACGGTCACGGCGCTGTCCCGTCTGATTCCAGCACTTCATGAGCGCGGATTTGTAATCCGCTCACTTCCTCAACATCACTGAACAAACGAGATCCCATGACTCTTCTTGGTACAACCAGCACTGTGGCCATTTCGCTTTATGCACTGCTCTCGACTGCTTATAAGAGCATGCAGGGGATTTATGCTCTGCCGACAAACGACTCATCGGCGTTGGAGGATCTCGTCGGCTCCGATCAACTGCCCAGCGTGGATGTCATCGTCCCCTGCTTCAACGAGGATCCGCGCACGCTTTCAGAGTGCCTGGCTTCCATTGCAGACCAAGAATACGCCGGAAGACTTCGGGTCTATGTGGTTGATGACGGTTCTGGAAATCGCGAAGCCGTAGGAACTGTCCACGAAACCTACGCGCGCGACCCTAGGTTCGACATCATTTTGCTTCCCGAGAATGTTGGAAAGCGCAAGGCGCAGATCGCCGCGATACGCCGCTCATCCGGGGATTTGGTGCTTAACGTTGATTCAGACACGATACTCGCGTCCGACGTCATCACCAAGCTTGTACCGAAGATGCGAGATCCAGCGGTCGGCGCAGTCATGGGTCAGTTGATTGCCAGTAACCGGAGCGAGAGCTGGCTGACAAGGCTGATAGACATGGAGTACTGGCTGGCTTGCAACGAGGAGCGCGCGGCACAGGCTCGCTTCGGTGCCGTTATGTGCTGTTGCGGCCCATGTGCCATGTACCGCCGGTCTGCGCTCCTTTTGTTACTGGACCAGTACGAGTCGCAATTTTTTCGGGGCAAGCCAAGCGACTTCGGGGAGGATCGCCATCTCACTATCCTCATGCTGAAAGCAGGCTTTCGAACCGAGTACGTTCCGGGCGCCATCGCGGCCACAGTCGTTCCGAACAGACTCGGACCGTATCTGCGCCAACAACTCCGTTGGGCACGAAGCACATTCCGGGACACGCTGCTTGGGCTGCGCTTGCTGCCCGGCCTCAATAGCTATCTCACGTTGGACGTGGTCGGACAGAATCTCGGGCCGCTACTCCTCGCCCTATCGGTACTAACGGGCCTCGCACATTTCGCACTGACAGGCACTGTGCCTTGGTGGACAGGACTGATGATTGTGTCCATGACCATGGTCCGATGCAGCGTGGTAGCAGTTCGTGCTCGACAGTTTCGATTTCTCGGCTTTTCCCTGCACACGTTCATCAACATCTTTCTCTTACTTCCCTTGAAGGCCTACGCGCTGTGTACATTGAGCAATAGCGATTGGCTGTCGCGAAGCTCTGCTGTCGCTACATCGAACACTGGGGGAAAACAGGCCCCCACCCAAACTCCGATCACTGGATCAAGCAGGGCAGAATTCTCACCGCATGCGGCTCCGCTTCGCAGGCTCAATCTTGCGCGGATTCTTCGGGATTAGCGCTGTCGAGCAACATCTGCGGCGACGAGTGATCGCTAATTACCTAGGTGGACGAGAGGTGGACGAGTTTGACCCAGAACATGAATCATCAGTTGCTCGATCGGGAATTGGCCGCAGACGATCCGTGGCGCCTCGACGGCAATCCGTTCGAGCGGGAGCGCCACACGCAAATGCTCCAGCTGGCGCTTGCCCAAGGCTCCATTACAAATGCCCTCGAAGTCGGGTGCGCTGCCGGCGCATTCACGGAAAAGCTAGCTCCCTACTGCCAAGGGCTCACCGTCATCGATGTCGTGGCGCAAGCGATTGCTCGAGCACGTCAACGGATAAAGGAGCCGTCGCGCATCAACTGGATAGTCTCCGATGTTCAACAGTTTTCGACCGACGAGTTGTTTGACCTGATCGTTGTGGCGGAGGTCCTATACTACCTCGAAGACATAGCCGAGATGCGCGCGGCCGTCAAAAACCTGGTGCGGGTGCTTGCGCCAGGCGGGCATCTGATCTTCGGATCGGCAAGGGATGCTAATTGCCGTCGCTGGGGTCACGCCGCTGGTGCTGAGCCGGTCATCGCCATGCTGAACGAAACGTTGATCGAGGTAGAGCGTCTTGAGTGTCGGGGCGAGTCGGTCAACGAAGACTGCTTGCTCGTCCGTTTCCGGAACCCGCTTTCCGCTTCCTGATGAATCGAATCTATCGCCGTTAACGTGGAGACACTATGCGCATCTGTGGTACCAAGCTGACCCATGATGGGGCGATCGCCCTTGTCGAGGATGGACGGCTCGTCTTCTGCGTTGAGCAGGAAAAGCGGCACAACAATCCGCGTTACCAAACCATCGATAATCTCGACGCAATTGTCGCCGCTTTGGCGGAACAGGGGCTAAATCCTTGTGATGTCGATCAGTTCTTTATCGACGGCTGGGATGGCGAAGACGAGTCACAGTTTCAGGTCCGGCAGGCAACCGAGCAACCGCCGGTCGAGGCGACCCTCTAGGTAAAATGAACCCATGTCCACGGTAGCGATCGATCTTACTGAGGTAAGCAAAACTTATGACAAGCTTGTTGTCGACAGACTGTCGTTCCGCGTTGCGGCGGGGGAATGCTTCGGGCTCTTGGGACCGAACGGTGCGGGCAAAAGCACGATTGCGCGTATGGTCCTCGGCATGACATCGCCTGATGCGGGGAAGATTACTGTGCTCGGCGCTCCAGTGCCGGCGCGCGCCCGTTTGGCACGTATGCGCATCGGCGTGGTCCCGCAGTTCGACAATCTTGATACCGCGTTCACTGTGCGCGAGAACCTGTTGGTGTTCGGGCGCTACTTCCGGATGAGCAGACGCCAGATCGAAGCGGTCATACCATCGCTGCTTGAGTTCGCCCGCCTCGAGAACAAAGCGGATGCGCGCGTCGCCGAACTGTCCGGCGGCATGAAGCGGCGCCTGACGCTCGCGCGTGCGCTGATCAATGACCCGCACTTGCTGGTGATGGACGAGCCGACCACCGGCCTCGATCCGCAGGCCCGCCACCTGATCTGGGAACGGCTGCGATCGCTGCTGGCGCGGGGCAAGACTATTCTTTTGACTACCCATTTCATGGAAGAGGCCGAGCGGCTGTGCGATCGGCTGTGCGTTATGGAGGAGGGGCGCAAGATCGCCGAAGGCCGCCCGTCCGCACTCATTGACGAGCAGATCGGCTGTGACGTGGTCGAGGTCTACGGCGGCAATCCGCATGAACTGGGTGCGCTGATCCGGCCGTACGCACAGCGCATCGAGGTGAGCGGTGAGACGCTTTTTTGCTATGCACCCGATCCGGAGCAGGTGCTGGTGCAGCTACGCGGGCGCGCGGGTCTGCGCCTTCTGCAGCGTCCCCCCAATCTCGAGGATGTGTTCTTGCGGCTAACCGGGCGCGAGATGGAGGACTGAACAATGGGCGAACGTTATGCGGCGGCCATGCCCGCCAATGCGTGGAATTGGGTCGCGGTTTGGCGCCGCAACTATCTTGGATGGAAGAAAATCGGGCTTGCATCGGTTCTCGGCAACCTCGCCGATCCGATGATCTATCTGTTCGGTCTCGGCTTTGGCATCGGAACAATGATAGGTCCTGTTGAGGGCACTTCGTACATTGCGTTTCTCGCGGCTGGCATGGTTGCCACAAGCGCGATGGCATCGGCGACCGCTGAAACGGTTTACGGGAGTTTTGGCCGCATGGACAACCAGCGCACCTGGGAAGGAATGCTATGCACTCAGCTGACGCTCGGCGATATCTTACTCGGCGAATTGGCGTGGGCAGCCACCAAGGCCCTGATGGCGGGCACAGCAATCACTATTGTTGCCACCACGCTCGGCTACACATCGTGGCCATCCATCCTCTGCTTGCTGCCAGTCATCGCTCTTAGTGGCCTCGCCTTCGCGAGTCTAGCGATGGTCGTCACGGCGCTTGCGCCCAGTTATGAATATTTCATATTTTATAATACGCTTGTTATAACACCCATGCTGTTCCTTTGCGGCGCGATGTTTCCGGTCAACCAATTGCCCGGCGCTTTTCAGGACGTCGCCTCCTTGTTGCCGCTCGCACATGCAATTGACCTCATTCGTCCGGCGATGCTTGGCCGTCCGGCCGGCAGCATGGGCCTGCATATCGGCGCGCTTTGCATATACACGGTTTTGCCGTTCTTCCTATCGGTTGCTCTATTTCGTCGTCGGCTGATGCGTTGACGCTACTCACCATTCGTAAAATTGATCGTTTTGGCGATACCCATCCACGCGTCGGATAGGTCAATACATGCGTTTTAAGGGACTCGATCTAAATCTCCTCGTTGTGCTGGACGCTTTGATCAGGGAGCGTAAAGTCACCGCCGCGGCCCGCAGTATTAACCTGAGTCAGCCGGCCATGAGCGCCGCCGTCGGTCGGTTACGCGCCTATTTCAGCGATGAGCTATTTACGATGAACGGCCGCGAACTCATTTTGACACCGCGCGCGGAGGGGCTCGCCACAGCAGTCCGGGAGGCATTGCTGCACATCCAGCTATCGATTATTTCCTGGGACGCCTTTAACCCGGCCCGATCGGATCGTCGCTTCCGCATCATCCTTTCCGATTACCTCACACTCGTATTTTTTAAGAAGATCGTAAAGCGTGCTGCGCGGGAAGCTCCCGCCGTCCGCTTCGAATGTCTGCCTATTTCCGACGACCCCGAGGAGCTTCTCCGGCGCGGCGACGTTGATTTTCTGATTATGCCGGAAGTGTTCATGTCGAAACATCCTCGCGCAGCCCTGTTCGAAGATATGCTCGTATGCGTAGGCTGCGGCACGAACAAGCAGCTGTCAGAGCCACTTACATTCGACCGATACTTGTCGATGGGGCAGGTTGTGCTTAAATTCGGGGACACCCGGCAGCCCTCCATCGAGGAATGGTATTTGCTCGAGAACGGTTTCGAGAGACGTATCGAGGTCGTCGTACGGGGCTTTAGCATGATCCCGCCCCTTCTATCAGGCACCAACCGCATCGGGACAATGCCCTTACGGCTGGCGCAGCATTTCGCAAAATTAACACCCCTGCGGATTGTCGAACTTCCGCCGCCACTTCCTGCCGCATTCACGGAGGCCGTCCAATGGCCTGCGCTTCACAATAATGATCCGGCAAGCCTATGGATGCGGGAAATGATGTTGCAGGAGGCATCTCGTATGATTACCCCGCCTAAGAGCACCGGACGTCTCAGTTGTCGGCCGAATTGAGAAACTGACTCCCTCGGTTATGAGAGGAGGCATGGATGGCGATTGGGATTGGGCGATTCCTGCATTGTCGAGAACGATGCAGGGAGAGCAGATCCTGCAGCATGAACAGGTGGCAGCGATGCTGCGGCTGCATGAGCTTGGCTGGGGAATGAACCGACGGGCGAAAGAATTCGGGTGCGCGCGCAACACGGTGCCTCGGTATCTAAGCGAGGGCGGGACTGTTCCGTTTCGCAAGCCTGTGCGGCCGACCGCGTTTGACGGACTGGACGATTGGCTGCGGGAGCGCTTCTTCCCCCATGGCTCGGGCTGGATGACGATCTCGACCCGCTCCAGATGCGCCGGGAACGCCTTGCGCGGTCGCGCAGCACGTCGCGGCTCGCCTGTCGGTCTTGCGGCCTCGAGCTCGGACTCAATCGCGCCGAGCCCGGTCTGGATTTCGTCGAAGGCGAAGGCCTGCTGGTCACGTTCGAGCTTCTCGGAGCTGCGACCGAAGCGGCGCGCTCCAGCTGCTTGACGATCCCATGAAGGTCGGCGATCCGCTCCTGGGCAGGCTCGTTGAGTGTCGCCATCCGGACGATCTCGGCCTTGAGTGTTTCGCTCCGGAGTTGTTGCAGTTCGGCCTTCTCCGCCGCCATGGCGACGAACATCGCCTTGAGCGTATCGATTTCGTGGGGACGGGCCGAAGCGCTTCTCGTCATGACGCCGACAGAAGCTTATTGTGCACGGCCTGAAGCCCGCCTTTTGCGCCTGAGTCACTTCGCCACCGCCTTCCGGCCGGACGCCGTCGCCGTTCGGCTCGAACGCGTGTCCAGTCCATGCCTTCGACGAGCGCCATCAGTTTCGGCGCGGCAAGCCGATCACGCCGTTCTCCGCCAGCGGAACTTGTCCTCGTCCAGCGCTCACGGTGCGGGTATGCCGGCGTCGAGCAAACAGAGAGAAGTTTGGGGCCCAACCAGGACGGCCCCGTTACGAAGTTCGTCCTGGTCCCGGTTTGAGTGTCGAATCTTCATCGATTGCTTGGGCGACCAGCGTCCCCGCCGCCAGCGAGCCCGCAACTGCTCAGCAGAAGGGCGAAGTGAACGTGAATGCATCCATTTCGTAAATGTGTGTCTATCCAAGCAATCGATTTCTCTAATTATCCGATGAGCAATATGAACGCGTCAGGCAGGGTGCATCATTAGGAGTATTTTCGATGGCAAAGATTATCGAGGGTGGCCCGGGTGCCGAAACACTCATCGGCACCGAGCTTGACGATTGGATGGAGGGTTTCCAGGGCGGTGACTGGATTGACGGTCGTGGCGGCAACGACGAGATCTCGGGTGGCCCGGACAGTGACCGACTCATCGGCGGCAAGGGTAACGACCGCATCTTCGGCGGAGATGGCTGGGACGATCTCTCCGGCGACAACGGCCGCTTCAACCCGCGCGTCTCCGGTGAGGACAATGACAGGCTCAGCGGCGGTCCCGGCCAGGATGTCCTCTACGTGGGTGACGGCCAGGACACGTTGACCGGGGGCACCGACAGTGACACGTTCGTGTTCCAGTTCCACAATCCGGTGCCTGGGGTTGTCGGGTCGAAGTCGGACATTACCACTATCACCGATTTCAACCCGGCGGAGGACAAGTTCGCCTTCGATGCGGTGGGCCTCTACAATGACGGTTTTGGCGCGAACTTCGTCAACAACGCCAGCATACAGTCCGGCTACCCGGTGAGCAGCTTCTACAGTGGTGCGGCCTCGGGTGCGAACGGCGAACACGTCGTGGTAATCACTGGCGAATCTTTCAACTCTGCTTCTGAAGCCGCGAGTGCGATCTCCGGCGAGCACGCCGGCGACATCATTGTCTACCAAAGCAGCTACACCGACAGAGTCGCAACTCTGGCCTATGTCACCGCCGACAACAGCGCGCATGAGTTCGTCCACCTGGGCGGTGTGGTCACCGTGGCCGACCTAGGCCTGACCGCGTCGGACTTCACCTTCGTTTGATCCAGAAAACCCATACGGAACAGCGCCCCGCCCCCCGGGGGCGGGCGCTTTCCGTTTCCGCTACGTGCGATGGGCCGGGGCGCCCGGGAGCAGTCGCAGCGTGTACAGCTTGACGAAGCCCTGCACGTCGCGCTGGTCGTACACCGAAATCTCCCTGAAGGCGTGGAGGCGGAAGCCTGTTCGGGCCCTTGCGGCCGGCCACGATGACGTTGCCCTTCCAAACCTTCAGCCGGACGGTGTTGTTGTTGACCCGCTCCATTAGATGCCAAACCAAACATATTCGGCGGGAGCACTGATCCTGAAGCAGCGAGCGGATGCAGTCGGTCGCCGCTCGGGGAGCAATATGGGGAGCTGGGTCGCCAGATCCTCACGGAGACCTACGTGAGTAACCATTCCTTGAAGGATTCAGCTTTGAGACCTTTCCCTCTGAGTTCCGCTATTTGGGGAATTCTGTTGATCAGCGGCGTGGTGAACGTGCTTGCGCTGATCTCGCCGCTGTTCATGCTTCAGGTCTACGACCGCGTTCTGGCAAGTGGCAGCGTATCGACGCTAGTGGGGCTCGTCGTGCTTGCTACAGGGCTTTATGCGTTCCAGTGCCTGCTCGACATTTTGCGCGCGCGCGTGCTGCTGCGGATTGGCGAGCGTTTCGATGAACAGTTTTCCGGACGCGTTCACGATGCGATCGTTCGCCTTCCGCTTTCAACGCGCATGCCGGGCGACGGCTTGCAGCCGCTACGCGATCTCGACAATGTTCGCGGATTCTTAGGTGGAAACGGCCCGACAGCGTTCTTCGATCTGCCATGGATGCTGCTTTATCTTGGCATTTGCTTCCTCTTTCATTTCTGGATCGGCATGACGGCACTTGTCGGGGCGATCGGTCTCACATCTCTGACACTTCTTGCCAACACTCTCTCGCAACGACCGATACGCGATACCATTGCCCACAACATGGCACGCAATGGTCTACTGCAAGCAGCGCGTTGCAATGCCGAGGTCGTGCAAGCTCTCGGTCTCGGAAAGCGGATCGCTGCCCGATGGCACAAGGCCAATGCCAAGTATCTGGCCGCCAGCCGGAAAGCCGGGGACGTGGCAGGTGGGCTGGGTGCCATTTCAAAGTCGCTGCGCGTGCTGCTGCAATCGGCCATTCTTGCCGTCGGCGCGTACCTTGTGATCAGGCAGGAGGCTACGGCCGGGGTCATGATTGCCAGTTCGATCATGATGGGGCGTGCGCTGGCTCCGGTCGATCTGGCCATTTCAAGCTGGAAACCCTTCCTCATGGCGCGCGAGGGTTGGGCGCGGCTGGAGGACCTCCTGGGAAAGGTTCCTGAAACCGCTCCTGTTATGCCAATGCCTGCACCTGAACGCGAACTCCGCCTCGAAGGCGTGACAATCGTTCCGCCCGGCGAAAGGAAGCCGACCGTGACCGGCCTTGCGTTTGCCGTTCAGGCGGGAAGCGCACTCGGGATCATCGGTGCATCGGGTTCGGGCAAGTCGACACTCTCGCGCGCCATCGTCGGCGCATGGACGCCGGTCGCCGGAAAGGTTCGCATCGACAGCGCAAGCCTCGATCAATGGGACCGGGAAGCGCTAGGCCGTCATATCGGCTATCTGCCGCAAGGTGTTGAACTGTTCGACGGCACCATTGCCGAAAACATCGCTCGTTTTGAAGATAATCCTGACCCTGAGGCTATTGTCACCGCGGCGAAAGCAGCGGGCACGCACGAACTGATCCTCCGATTTGAGCACGGCTACGAAACTCCGATTGGTGAGGCCGGATCGGCACTTTCCGCCGGGCAGCGCCAGCGTATCGGTCTTGCCCGTGCTCTTTATCGAGACCCTTTCCTTGTTGTGCTGGATGAACCCAATGCCAATCTCGATGCGGAAGGCGAGGCTGCGGTCGTCAAGGCGATCGCCTCCGTGCGCGGGCGCAAGGGCATTGCGGTTGTCGTCGCCCATCGGCCGAGCGCCATCCGCGCCGTGGATTTTGTGTTGGTCATGGAAGGTGGACGGCAGCGAGCATTCGGTGCGCGTGATGAAGCGCTTTCCAAAGTCTTGAAGAGGGCAGCGATGGCACCAGGCGCTGGCGTCAACGCCATCGAGTCTACACAGGATAACGTGGGAGAGCGCGCTGACATGGAGGATCCCGGTGGCCGGCATTCATCAGAATAATGACGTTTCCAGCTCCATTCGCCGGCACCTGGTGGCGGGCCTTCTGGCGAGCGTGATCTTTGTTGGAGGAGCCGGAGCCTGGGCGGCCTTCACGAATCTCTCCGGTGCGGTTGTCGCGTCCGGACACTTTGTCGTCGATTCCTATGTGAAGAAGGTGCAGCACCCGACCGGCGGGGTGGTGGGAGAAATCCTGGTGAGCGAAGGTGATAAAGTAAAAGCCGGCGACATCCTCATGCGGCTCGACGCCACCCAGACGCGCGCCACTCTCGCTGTAGTCACCAAGCGGCTCGATGAGCTGGCCGCCAACCTGGCACGACTCGAAGCTGAGCGTGACGATCTGGCGGAGATCGCCTTCCCGGACTGGCTGCTCGCCCGCAGAGATGTTCCGGACGTAGCTTCGGCAGTACATGGCGAGACGCGGCTGTTCGAATTCCGCAGACAATCCCGCGACGGAAGGCAGGCGCAGCTAGCGGAACGCATCACTCAATATGAGCACGAGATCGAGGGGCTCAAGGCGCAGGAAATCGCTTCTGAGAAAAGCACCGAGATTCTCCAAAAGGAAATTGCTGCCCTGAGTGGGCTGCGCGACCAAGGCATTGTCTCGGACCAACGCTTGAACAGCCTGAAGACGCAGGTTGCCACTTTCGGCGGCGAACGCGGTGAGAAGATTGCACATCAGGCACAGACGGCAGCCCGCATAGCCGAAACGCGCCTCCAGATCCTGCAGATCGATCCGGATTTCAAGACGGAAGTCGGCCAGGAGCTCAGAGAGGTTCAGGCGCAGGTTGGGGAGTATGTTGAGCGCAAGGTGGCGGCTGAACAGGAACTGCGACGGATCGATATTGTCGCGCCGCAGTCAGGCGCCATTCAACAACTCGCAGTTCATACGGTCGGAGGAGTGATCACGCCCGCCGATCCGATTATGCTAATCGTGCCGGAAGGCGACGATCTTGCGCTTGAAGCACGAATCACCCCGAAGGACATCGACCAAATCCAGCTTGGTCACAAGGCCGTGCTGCGCATGTCAGCCTTCAATCTGAGGACCACGCCGGTATTGAACGGATATGTCAGCCGGATCGCAGCCGATCTGGCGACGGACGAAAAAAACGGAGTTTCGTATTACCTGGTGCGTCTGTCGGTTCCGCATGCGGAACTGACGAAGCTCAAGGACCTGACGCTCGTGCCCGGCATGCCGGCCGAAGCGATGATCCAGACGGGCGAGCGTACGGCGCTTTCTTATTTTGTGAAGCCGCTGTCGGACCAAATCAGTCGCGCATTCCATGAGGAATGAAAGTAATCCACAGAAATATTTTGTTTGTATTCTTGTTGGTTGTTACGCATGCATGAGAGTCATAACCGTCTGAAAACACAGCCATGCTTTCCTCAGTTGGATTCCGCCTCTGACTCAGATTCGTGGTTCCGCGGTCATTTTGCCCTTCCAAGTCGCCGACCATTCAGTTCTTGGCCTCGAGCGCATTAAGATACCCATCATCGTACACAAAGGCTGGAAAAGAGTCCGGTGTCTTGAGCGATCCTAGGTCTGGAGACCTAGGGTGAGCCTGCAAGCACAGGGCTAGGACATGATTGAGCGTCTGCAATATTCGGACAGGTACATAGGAAGACAGGCAGGCGTCAAAAACGCGCTTTCAACGCGCTAAACCGATGCTACGCACCCCGAGCGTCTTGCCGCCCTCGCTCCCGCCGGTAGGAATCAATCGCGAGCAGGCTGCGACGTTCATCGGCGTAAGCTCAACGACCTTTGATGAAATGGTCCAGGACGGCCGGATGCCGCAGCCACGAATGCCGAGCAAGGGGCGCATTGTTTGGGACGTCGAGGAACTTGTATTGGCCTTTCGAAAGCTCCCTCACCGCCAAATCGGAGGAGCACCAAAGCTTGACGAAGATTCGCCGCCACTAGACAATCCTTGGGATCGAAAACCACGAACATGACGGATGAGCCCGTGAAAATCGATCTTAAGGGCGTAGTGAAGGACACTGATCGCCACGGCAATGATCGGTACTATTTTCGCGCACCGGGTCGGAAGAAGGTCCGGCTCCGTGAACCGACCGGCAGCGACGAGTTCCTCGAGGAACTGCGCTGCGCACGCGCCGAGGTCTCTTATGTTCGGCCCGGCACTCTTCCCGAGATTTGCCGGCGCCTCCCCAAGCCTTCCGAGCCAGCGAAGAAAGGCACGTTACTGTGGCTTTGCCAGGAGTATTACCGTCGGGGCGGCACGGAAATCACCCAAGACACTATGGCGCGCCGACGAGCAATTCTGGAGCGCGTATGCGAATTACCTCATCCCCTCGAAGGTGACCCGGATCCTCAGTATCCCACCAAGGGATCTCTGCCATTCGCCGGTATGAAACGGTCTCATGTTAAGGAGATCAGGGACACCAGGCTCGACGCCCTGGGCGCGGCAAACAATATCGTAAAAGCCATCAGCGCGATGTTTGAGTGGGCAAAGGACACAGAGATTCCGGGCGTCGACTCCAATCCCGCCCGCGGCATCAGACGGCTAAAGAGCGGCGACGGCTGGCACCCATGGGACGTGTCGGAGATCGTTCAATATGAGAAGCGGCATCCGCTGGGTACCGCAGCCAGACGTGCGCTCTCGATCTTCATGTTTACTGGCCTGCGGTTGTCCGACGTCGCGATCTTCGGTCGACAGCACATCACGCTCGTCTACAACGAGGAGACCGAGCAGTGGGAGAAGTGGATCAGAATTAAGCCTGGGAAGACCAGTCGTAACAAGGATGCGGTGTTGGTGGAGCTCCCGCTTCTGCCCGAACTAGAGGCGGAACTTGAGCACACGCCCTCCGACCAGATGACCTTCCTGGTCAATGAGTATGGTCGCCCGTTCTCGGAGAACGGTCTGGGCAACAAGATGCGCCAGTGGTGTGATCAAGCTGAGCTGCCGCACTGCAGTGCTCATGGAATTCGGAAGGCCGGCGCGACGATCGCCGCTGAGAACGGCGCGACGCACGAGCAGCTGAAGGCGATATATGGGTGGACTACGTACCAGCAGCCCGACCACTACATCAAGAAAGCGCGTCGCCGGAAGGTAGCGAGAGCGGCGAAATACCTGCTGGTTATCGATCGAAAAGAGAACAAAATTGTCCCACTTTCTGAGGGGGTTGAAAGAGGTGGGACAAAAATGGCCAAAAAATCCAATTAAATCAACGGCCACAAAAGCCAATGGTGGGCCCGGAGGGACTCGAACCCCCAACCAAGCGGTTATGAGCCGCCGGCTCTAACCATTGAGCTACAGGCCCCACGGCGCTGGATTAGTGTTTTTCCCTGAACCGCACAAGGCTTTCCCTGGGGCTTTCCGAGCAGACGTTCCAGGGGCTGGCAGAGATCGCCCAAATCAGCCCATATTGATAACCTATTGCACGTCGCCCACCGGACGCCCCACTCGGCTGTCTTGGGATCGCAGATCGAGGAGATTTCATGACCAGACGTATTTTGCCCCTGGCGATTGCCGCCGCAATCGCATTTCCAGCGATCGCGGCCGGCGCCGATTCGCCACCGCCACCGCGTATCGTCGTCACCGGTGAAGGCGAGGCGGCGATAGCACCCGATCTGGCTCTGCTGACGCTCAGCGTCATGCGCGAAGCCAAAACGGCACGTGCGGCGCTCGATGCCAATAACGACGCCATGGCCGCGGTGATCGCTGCGATGAAATCGTCCGGCATCAAGGAGCGCGACCTGCAGACCGCGGGCCTCCAGATCAACCCGCGGTATAACTACACCAACAAGCCCGACGGCAGCCAGGAGGCCGAGCTTGTCGCCTATCAGGTGACCAACACGCTGTCGGTGCGCATCCGCGACATCGACAAGACCGGCGACATTCTCGACAAGGCGGTGTCGCTCGGCGTCAACCAGGGCGGCGGCATTTCCTTCTCCAACGACGATCCGGTGGCAGCCGTCACCGAGGCCCGCAAGAAGGCCGTCGCCAATGCGATGGCCAAGGCCAAGACGCTGGCCGAAGCGGCGGGCGTCGGCATCGGCCGGGTCCTGGAAATCACCGACCAGAATTTCGCACCGCCACCGATGCCGATCAACGCCAAGGCATTCGATGCCGCTGGCGCGTCGGTCCCGGTGCAAGCCGGCGAAAATTCCTACACCGCGCAGGTGACGGTGACTTTCGAACTGAAGTAGTCGTCGATCGCATGAAAAACCCCGGAGGATCGATCCTCCGGGGTTTTCGAGCCGCGCCCTTCCGTTCTGGCGGAAAGGGACTCCGCTACTCTACCGGCTGAAAGATCGCCGGCCGCAAAGCTCCGACGGGCTTAGCGATAGATGATCGGACAGCCGCGCTCGTTGGCGAATACGATCACGACGCGATCGCCATACTGGCGGCCGGCAACCTTGACCGTGCGGCGGTTGATGTCGATGATGCGGGCGCGGTGCAGGCCCATGCGTTCGGCCTTGTCGATGGCACGCTCCGGCGAACAGGACCGGCGCCAGCCGCCATGACGGCGGTGTTCGCGATAGTAACCATCATCCTCGTCGCCGGTATAGACGCCGACGCGCGGATCCTGGTTGTTGCCGAAGCCGAGATAGATGCTGTCAGCATGAGCGGGGATGGCAGCAAGCGTGCCAAGGCCGACAAGAGCCGAAAGAGCCGCAGTCTTGATGGTGTTGAACATTGTCTTCTCTCCTTGTTGAGGGTTTCCACCCGTTTTCGTCGAACCGATGGGAGGAGAATGCACCTGCCTGTCTGAATTTTTTGCGAACCGGCTATTCATCCCCCGTTCATGCGGCAAGAATTGGCCAGCCGTTTAGTCTCTGCGTTTCTGGAACCGTTCTATGCAGGGCAAATGGGGAACGTACCGTTTGCCATGGTCCCCGGTCTTCGTTACCGGAGGAAATCCTAAGGCTCGTCCGCGAGCATATGGTCGAAATAGTCGTCCGGCTCGGCAAGGTCGGTCTCGCTGGCGCTGACCCGGCCGCGCATCGAGATGCCGGCCTCGTGCACGGTCTCGTCGCTTCCCGACACCAGCCTGTGCCACCAATAGAGATCGCGACCCTCGGCAACCAGCCGGTAAGCGCAGGTCTTGGGCAGCCAGCTGATGGTGCGCACATTCTGCGGCGTCAGCCCGACGCAATCCGGAACACGCGCCAGCCGGTTGGCATAGTCGGAGCAGCGGCAGCTTCCAGCGTCGAACAGCCGGCAGCCGACGCTGGTCCAATATATCTCTCCGGTGTCCTCGTCTTCGAGTTTGGACAGGCAGCATTTGCCGCAGCCGTCGCAGAGTGATTCCCACTCGGCCGGGGTCATCGCCTCGAGCGTCTTGGTTTTCCAGAACGGCTTTTCCATCGTCGGCATGTGGCCCTCGGACGCTTCAAGGTCAAGCACTGTAACCGTGCACCCTGGTCCGAACGATACGCCGGGACCATACGCCGGAATATATGCCAGGACCATACGAATGACATGAAGTCGCCTTCAAAACGCCGGTCAATCGCCCTGTGCCACAGCTAGAACCTACAAACAGGAACCAAACATGGTTGCTGAAAGTTTGGGCAGGGATGGGACGCCACAAGGAGTGTTTATGATGAAACCACGGATTCTGGCAGGCACTGCGCTTGGCCTGTTGATGGCATCCGCGCCGTTAGGCGCGTTCCCGCTGCAAGGCAATGCCGCATTCAGCCCCGTGCAACGCACCGCAGCGCCGCTCATCCCAGTGCAATCGAATTGCGCCGAGGGCGAGTCGGCGGAGGCCTGCGCGCAAAGCCAGCAGGCAGAGCAGCCCAAAAAGAAGAAGCGCGACCAGCAGCAGCAAACGGAATCCGCTCCGGCCGAGCAGGCGGCTCCAGCCGAGTCCGAGCAGCCCCGCAAGAAGCGGCGCAATCAGCAGCAGCAAACAGAATCCGCTCCCACCGAGCAGATCGCTCCGGCCGAGACCGAGCAACCCCGCAAGAAGCGGCGCAATCAGCAGCAGCAAACAGAATCCGCTCCGGCCGAGCAGATCGCTCCGGCCGAGACCGAGCAGCCCCGCAAGAAGCGGCGCAACCAACAGCAGCAAACGGAATCTGCTCCCACCGAGCAGATCGCTCCGGCCGAGACCGAGCAACCCCGCAAGAAGCGGCGCAATCAGCAGCAGCAAACGGAATCTCCCACCGAGCAGATCGCTCCGGCCGAGACCGAACAGCCCCGCAAGAAGCGGCGCAATCAGCAGCAGATCGAAGCAGCCCCATCGGAACAACCGGCCGAGCAGGCAGCGCCGGCAAACGACAACCAGCCCAACGTCAATCCGCGCAAGAAGAAGCAAAGACAGAACCAGCAGATCGAGGCCGCCCCGGCAGAACAGGCTCCGACTGTCGAGCCGGGACAAAAGCCGGGCAAGCGCAAGAAGCCTGCTGAATTGACCGGACCCGCCACGGAGCCGGAAGGCCAGCCGGCGCCGACCAATAAGGAAGCGACCCCACAGGCCCAACCGGCTCCGACCGAGCAGCAGGCCGCTCCCGTCCAGGGCGAACAGCCCCAGGACAAGATCAAGAAACGTGGCAAGAGGCCTGTCGGCGAACAGCCGGTGACAGGAGAGCAACAGCCCTCAACCGGCGAACAGCCTTCGACTGGCCAGGCGGCGCCGGTCCAGGGTGAAAATCCGGTCCAGGGTGAAGCCCAGGCCAATCCGAACGAGGCACCTGTTCTGGACAGCCAGAAGGATGTCTTGCGCAAGCGCAAGGGTGGCAAAGAGCGCGGCCAAAATGCCGGTAAGCAGCAGGGCAACCAGCCCGCCCAGCAGGGCGAGAACCAGGTGGAAGCCCCGAAGCCGGCTCCGGTCGAGGAGGGACCGCCACCTACCGACGACAAGGCGGCCCAGCAGGCGATCAAGCCTGAAAAGATCGTTCCGGTGACGGAGGAAAAGGGCAAGCGTGTCGAGCGTGCGCCCGACATCGAGGATGTTCGCCGCCGTCCGCGTCCCCAGGGTGCCAACGTCGTCAGGGAATTCGGCGACCGCGTCATCCTCCAGTTCAACAACCAGACGTTCGTCGAAAGCAGCGATGCCCCGCGCATGCATCGTGGCGCCAGGAATGTCTATTATGAGGACCTGTCGGGCGATCGCACCCGGGAAATCGTCGAGCGTGACAATGGTGTCCGGATCGTCACTATCCGCAACCGCTACGGCGACGTCATCCAGCGTTCACGCATCGCGCCCGACGGCCGCGAATATGTGCTGAGCTATGTTGACGAGCGGAACTATGACTATGATGCAGACTGGCGCGACCCGGGCGACGACCTGCTGCCGATGCGCCTTACCATCCCGCAGGAGGAATACATTCTGGATTCCGAGGAGGTCGAGGATCCGGACGACTACTACACCTTCCTCGAACGTCCGCCGGTCGAGAGGGTCCAGCGCCTCTATTCGATCGACGAGGTCAAACGCTCGGCCCGCGTGCGCGACATCGCCCGCCGCATCGACCTCGACACGCTCAACTTCGAATTCGGTTCGGCCTCGATTTCCGACACCGAAGTCCAGAAGCTGGAGGGTGTTGCCAACGCCATGGACAAGCTGCTGAAGAAAAACCCGGCCGAGAGCTTCCTGATCGAGGGCCATACCGACGCTGTCGGCACACCGGAAGCGAACCTTGCTCTGTCCGACCGCCGCGCCGAGGCGGTCGCCGAAGCCTTGACCAACGCGTTTGGCATCCCGCCGGAGAACCTGACGACGCAGGGCTATGGCGAGGAGTATCTCAAGGTCAACACGTCGGGACCCAACCGCGAGAACCGCCGCGTCGCCATCCGCCGGATTACCCCGCTGGTGGCGCCGGTGGCCAGCGCCCAATAAACCGGAATGTGAAACCGCGCGATTTGATCAACTATTGAATCGCGCGGTCATCAATCTTGAAACGCGCGGTTACCCATCCCAGATTCTGGCAAGGGCGTTCCCTGCCCTGTCCCGACTCCCGCGGGACACACGAGCCCCGCCGGTTCCCCTCCCCGGCGGGGTTTCGTTTTTTTGCAACCTTGCAAACCGCCGCAGCCTGCCCGAAATACGGCACTCCGACAACGGAGCCCGAACCGCCGCATGAAGCGCCTCGAACTCGCCATCGAATCGATCATTCTCGCCTCGCGCTGGCTGCTGGTCGCCTTCTATCTCGGACTGGGCGCGGCGCTTGCCATCTATGCCGTGTCCTTCGGCAAGAAGCTGTTCGAGTTCGTTCCCGTGGCCTTCACGCTCGATGACACCGACATCATCCTGAAAATGCTCGGCCTCATCGATGCCGCGCTGGTCGCCTCACTGGTGGTGATGGTGATCATCTCGGGTTACGAAAACTTCGTCAGCCGCTTCGATGAAAATGACGGCAAGGTGCATTGGCTGGGCACGATCGATGTCGGCTCGCTGAAGGTCAAGGTCGCCTCGACAATCGTAGCGATCTCCTCGATCCACCTCTTGCAGGTGTTCCTGAACTCGGTCTCCTACACGACCGACCAGCTGATGTGGCTGACCGTCATTCATCTGGCCTTCGTTCTCTCGGCACTGATGCTTGCCTATATCGACCGGCTGATGGGTCTTGGCAAAGCCAAGAAAGCCGAGGAATAAGCACGCGTCTGTGCCGGTCTTTTTGAGAGATACTTCTGTAGCTAGTTTCCGTCCACAAACGCCCATTTTGGTGAGCGTTTACAGAGGTTTGCCGCAGGAAGAAACGTCGTTTGCGGTACCGG
>NZ_JAMYTD010000064.1:0-22722 GCF_040322255.1 Mesorhizobium sp. M0166
CGCCCGTGCAGGTCGTCTTGGTGGTCGGACGGATGCCGACGATCTCCAGCTCCTCGCCGACCTTGACGACGCCGCGCTCGACGCGACCGGTCACCACCGTGCCGCGGCCCGAGATCGAGAACACGTCCTCGATCGGCATCAGGAACGGCTTGTCGAGCGGACGGACCGGCGTCGGGATGTAGGCATCGACCGCAGCCATCAGTTCGCGGATGGCGTCCTCGCCGATCTTCTTGTCGCTATCTTCAAGCGCGGCCAGCGCCGAGCCCTTGACGATCGGAATGTCGTCGCCGGGGAACTCGTTCTTGGTCAAAAGCTCACGCACCTCGAGCTCGACCAGTTCGAGCAGCTCGGCGTCGTCGACTTGGTCGACCTTGTTCAAGAACACCACGATCGAGGGCACGCCGACCTGGCGGGCCAAAAGGATGTGCTCGCGGGTCTGCGGCATCGGGCCGTCGGCGGCCGACACCACCAGGATCGCGCCGTCCATCTGCGCGGCACCGGTGATCATGTTCTTGACGTAGTCGGCGTGGCCGGGGCAGTCGACATGGGCATAGTGGCGGTTGGCGGTCTCGTATTCGACATGCGCCGTCGAAATGGTGATGCCGCGCGCCTTCTCTTCCGGCGCCGCATCGATCTGGTCGTAGCGCTTGTATTCGCCAAAATACTTGGTGATCGCCGCCGTCAGCGACGTCTTACCATGGTCGACGTGACCAATCGTGCCAATGTTCACATGAGGCTTAGTGCGCTCGAATTTACCTTTTGCCATGTGATCTCTCCATTCCTGCCAGCCCGTGCGGGCCTTGAATTAAGTTACTGGTGCAACTCGTTCGAGTTACGCGTATTTCTTCTGGACTTCCTGGGCGACCGCGGTCGGGACCGGTTCGTAATGGTCGAACTGCATCGTATAGGCCGCGCGGCCCTGGCTCATCGAGCGAAGGTTGTCCACGTATTTGAACATGTTGGCGAGCGGCACCATCGCGTTGATCACCACCGCGACGCCACGGGCTTCCTGGCCCTGGATCTGGCCGCGACGGCCGTTCAGGTCGCCGATAACACTGCCGACGTAATCTTCCGGCGTCACCACTTCGACTTTCATGATCGGCTCGAGCAACTGCACGCCCAGCTTGGGCGCTGCCTCACGGAAGCAGGCGCGGCCGGCGATTTCGAAGGCCAGAACCGAGGAGTCCACGTCGTGGTAGGCGCCATCGATCAGCGTCGCCTTGACGCCGATCATCGGGAAGCCGGCGAACGGGCCCGAGGTCATGACGCTGTTGATACCCTTTTCGACGCCGGGGATGTATTCCTTCGGCACAGCGCCGCCGACGATCTTGGTTTCGAACTCGAATTCGCTGCTTTCCGGATTCGGCTCGAACAGGATCTTGACGCGGGCGAACTGGCCGGTACCGCCGGTCTGCTTCTTGTGCGTGTAGTCCTGCTCGTGCTTGCGGGTGATCGTCTCGCGGTAGGCCACCTGCGGCGCGCCGACATTGGCCTCGACCTTGAACTCGCGACGCATGCGGTCGACGATGATGTCGAGGTGAAGTTCGCCCATGCCGGAGATGATCGTCTGGCCCGATTCCTCGTCGGTCTTGACGCGGAAGGACGGATCTTCGGCGGCGAGGCGGTGAAGGGCGAGGCCCATCTTTTCCTGGTCGTTCTTGGTCTTCGGCTCGATGGCGATCTGGATGACCGGATCGGGGAATTCCATGCGCTCGAGGATGACCGGATGCAGCGGATCACTGAGCGTGTCGCCGGTGGTGGTGTCCTTGAGACCAGCAAGGGCGACAATGTCGCCGGCAAAAGCCTCTTCGACGTCGGCGCGCGAATTCGCATGCATCTGCAACATGCGGCCGATGCGCTCTTTCTTGCCCTTCACGGTGTTGTCGACCGAGATGCCCTTGGTGAGCTTGCCCGAATAGATGCGGGCAAAGGTGAGCGAACCGACGAACGGGTCGTTCATGATCTTGAAGGCAAGCATCGACAGCGGCTCGTTGTCGTCGGCGTGACGCTCGATCTCGGCGTCGGTCTTGGCGTCGACGCCCTTGATGGCCGGGACATCGGCCGGCGACGGCAGATATTCGACGACGGCGTCGAGCAGCGGCTGCACGCCCTTGTTCTTGAAGGCCGAACCGCAGAACATCGGATAGAACTTCACCGCGATCGTGCCCTTGCGGATGAGCGCACGGATCTCGTCATTGCTCGGCATCTTGCCTTCGAGGTAATTCTCGAGCGCCGTTTCGTCCATTTCGACGGCGGCCTCGATCATCTTCTCGCGGTATTCTTCGGCACGAGCCTTGAGGTCGGCAGGGATCTCGACGATGTCCCAGGCAGCGCCCAGCGTCTCGTCGCGCCAGACCAGCGCGTTCATCTCGACCAAGTCGACGATGCCCTTGAACTCGGTCTCGGCGCCGATCGGCAGCTGCATGACGACCGCATGCGCACCGAGGCGCGAACCGATCATCTCGACCGAGCGGTAAAAGTCGGCGCCGATCTTGTCCATCTTGTTGCAGAAGATCATGCGCGGCACGCGATACTTGTCGGCCTGGCGCCAGACGGTCTCCGTCTGCGGCTCGACACCGGCATTGGCATCGAGCAGCGCGATGGCGCCGTCGAGCACGCGCAGCGAACGCTCGACCTCGATAGTGAAGTCCACGTGGCCGGGGGTGTCGATGATGTTGAAGCGATACATCTTGCCGTCGCGACCCTTCCAGAAGGTCGTGGTCGCAGCCGACGTGATGGTGATGCCGCGCTCCTGCTCCTGCTCCATCCAATCCATGGTCGCAGCGCCGTCGTGGACTTCGCCGATCTTGTGCGACTTGCCCGTGTAATAGAGGACGCGCTCGGTGGTCGTCGTCTTGCCGGCGTCGATATGCGCCATGATACCGAAATTGCGGTAGTCTTCGATTTTATATTCGCGGGCCATGGGAGGTGCCTCTTCAGTCTCGTTCGCGCTTTACCAGCGGTAGTGCGCGAAAGCGCGGTTGGCTTCTGCCATCTTGTGGGTGTCTTCACGCTTCTTGACGGCAGTGCCGCGGTTGTTGGCCGCATCCATCAGCTCGCCTGAGAGGCGGTCGACCATGGTGGTCTCATTGCGGTTGCGGGCGGCAGCGATCAGCCAGCGGATGGCCAATGCCTGCCGGCGCTCGGGGCGCACGTCGACCGGAACCTGGTAGGTGGCACCGCCGACGCGGCGCGAACGCACTTCCACATGCGGCGCGACATTGTCGAGCGCCTGATGGAAGACGGTGACCGGCTCCTGCTTGGTCTTGGACTGGACCTGATCGAGCGCGCCGTAGACGATGGTCTCGGCAACCGACTTCTTGCCGTCATACATGACGGCGTTCATGAACTTGGTGACGATCAGATCGCCGAACTTCGGGTCCGGATTGATCTCACGCTTTTCTGCACTGTGACGACGGGACATTTTTTCTCTGCCTCAATTCTACGCGGTGGCCTGGATCCCGGATCGTCGCTTGACGCCGTCCGGAACGACCTTGGCTACGCTTCGGTCACTTCGGACGCTTGGCGCCGTATTTCGAACGGCGCTGCTTGCGGTTCTTCACGCCTTGCGTGTCGAGCACGCCGCGGATGATGTGGTAACGGACGCCCGGAAGATCCTTGACGCGACCGCCGCGGATCATCACCACCGAGTGCTCCTGAAGGTTGTGGCCTTCGCCGGGGATGTAACCGATCACTTCAAAACCATTGGTCAGGCGAATCTTGGCCACCTTGCGCAGCGCCGAGTTCGGCTTCTTCGGCGTCGTGGTATAGACGCGCGTGCAGACGCCCCGCTTCTGCGGGTTCTGCTGCATGGCCGGGACCTTGTTGCGCTTCACCGGCGCAATGCGCGGCTTGCGGATCAGCTGGTTGACGGTAGGCATTAAACCCTCTTGTCTCTCAATTCCGTGTCTCGCCCGGTCAGGGCCGCTCAAAGCGTCATTTCCATACGCAAATTCGGGCCACAAACCGCGCCTCGCGGTCTTGCCCGAACAAATGGCAGAGGAAGCGGAATCCGCTTCATGCACGCCGGAAATGTCTTTTCGCTCGTAAAACGAACCCTGTTTGAGGCAAACTCCAAAGCGTGTCGCTTCGGAAGCGAGAGCCTCACATCGGTTCTGACTGGGCGGCTTCTACTCGTATGGCCACTGTCCGTCAACCCCGGAGCGGCAAATATTGCGCTGAACCCGAGGCTTGGCAGCCATGCGAAAAACGCATGTAATTTTCTTGCGCCGTTTTTCAAGAGGAAGGCAGAAAGTGACCGGCTTGCGGCTGTTTCCACGCCGTGCTTCGTGCGAAAAGGCGGCATGAACAGCCCAAAACCCCTCGCCCGGAGGTACGAACCCGTGAATGACAATGAGGAGCGCCCGGTCACCATTATTACCGGCCGGGTGTGGAAGCGCAAAGGCGGCAAGCCGGAAGGCGTGCATGTGATGCTGGTCGCGCCGGACGACGATTCGGCGGTGCGCCGCGCTCTCGAATCGCTTGCCGCGGAAGGTTATGCCGAGGCCGAGCTCGATCAGATCGGCGACCTGGACGGCGTGCCCGACGAGGAGCCGCATCTGTCCGCCTATCAGGGCGCGCTCGAAGGCGAAGTATCGATCGTGACGTTCGATGTGCCGATTTGAAGAGATCTGAATCGCGGTCGATCTCGCGGGCCGGCGACAAAAGCCCGGCGACTTGTCCGGCACAAGTTCTCTGCTAAGAAGCGACCTCTGGCAAAACCAAGCACATTCAACCTGCGGAGCTCCCATGTCCTCTAATCCCATCAAGCTCGGCATCGTCGGCGTGGGAAAGATCGTCCGCGACCAGCACCTGCCGGCCCTGGCGAAGGACCAGCATTATCGCCTGGTCGCCGCAGCCAGCCGCCACGGCAAAGTCGAAGACATCTCGAACTTCCCGACGATCGAGGCGATGCTCGACGCGGTGCCGGAGCTCGAGGCGGTGTCGCTGTGCATGCCGCCGCATTTTCGCTATGACGCAGCGCGCACGGCGCTGGTGGCGAAAAAGCATGTCTTCCTGGAAAAGCCGCCCGGCGCCACGGTCAGCGAGGTCGAAGACCTGAAGGCGCTGGCGGCAGCGAACGGCGTCTGCCTGTTCGCCAGTTGGCATTCACGCTATGCGCCGGCCGTCGAAGCAGCGCGCACATTCCTCGGCTCGACGACGATCAGGTCGGCCGCCATCAACTGGAAGGAAGACGTGCGCCGCTGGCATCCGAACCAGGAATGGATCTGGGCTCCCGGCGGTTTTGGCGTGTTCGATCCCGGCATTAACGCACTGTCGATAGCGACCCACATCCTGCCGCCGATGTTCATCAGTTCGGCAGAGCTCGATTTCCCCGAAAACCGCGCGGCCCCGATCGCCGCCCATATCGCCTTCCGCACTTCGAACGGTCTGCCGGTGACGATGGAACTCGACTGGCGCCAGACCGGCCCGCAAAGCTGGGACATTCTGGCCGACACCGAGGCCGGATCGATGGTACTTTCCGGCGGCGGCTCGAAGCTCGCCATCGATGGCCGCGTCGTTCACGAGGAGCCGGAAGCCGAATATCCGATGCTCTACAAGCGCTTCGCCGAGATCGTGCGCGCCGGCACCTCCGACGTCGATCTCGCGCCCCTGCAGCACGTCGCCGACGCCTTCATGCTCGGCAAGCGCAATGTGGTCGAGGCTTTTTTCGACTGAGGGCGCCGGCCAGATCGCCGGTCCAGCCGCTCGCCGCACAAATTCAGCCGACGATCGCTATGGCAAAGCCGTCATAGCCCTTGGCGCCAACAGTCTGGATGGCGGTGCCTTGCAGACGCTTGTCGCTGCCGATGAACGAGAACGCCGCGCGTGCCCCTTCGACATTGGCGTCGCGGCCATCTTCATTCACCACCGCGCCGTCACGGATGACATTGTCGCAGACGATGACGGTCCCCGGCCTCGAAAGACGCATGGCCCACGACAGATAGAGCGGGTTGTTCGGCTTGTCGGCGTCGATGAAGATGAAATCGAACGGCCCGGCGTTCTCGGCGCCTAACGCCGCAAGCGATTGAAGCGCCGGTCCGACCCGCAGTTCCACCCGGTCCGACACCCCTGCCCGTTCAAAGTTCGACCGCGCGACACTGGCGTGGTGCGGATCAAGCTCGAGCGTCACGACCTTGCCGTCGGCGGGCAATGCTCGCGCCATCGAAATCGTCGAGTAGCCGCCCAACGTGCCGATTTCGAGTACCTTCTTCGCTCCCTGCATTCGCGCAAGAAGTGACAGCAGCTTGCCCTGTGCCGGCGAAACGTCGATCGGCGGCAGGCCGTGCTCATGGTTGGCCGCCAGAACGGCATCGAGGGCGGGATCCGGCTCGAAAAGAGCCTCGACAATGTAGTCGTCGACAGAAGCCCAGGTCTTCCTGCTCATCGTTCTCCTCCGATCCGATTGGGGACCACAATGCGAAAAGGGGCCACTTGGGCCCCTTTTCTATCTTCTCTTTCTGTCGCGCTTACTGCGCGGCGGAAGCCATGTCGGTCAGCATCGGCTCGGCGACCTCGACGCCGGACGCCTTGCGGCGCTCGTCGATGATCAGCTCGTCGCGCGAGGTGGCGATGCGCCGGATCTGGCTCATCGTGCCGCCGGTGCCGGCCGGGATCAGCCGGCCGACGATGACGTTTTCCTTCAGCCCCTGCAGCATGTCGGTCTTGCCGGCAACCGCAGCTTCGGTCAGCACCCTCGTCGTCTCCTGGAAGGAGGCGGCGGAGATGAAGGACGGCGTCTGCAGCGAGGCCTTGGTGATGCCGAGCAGCACCGGCTGGCCTTCGGCCGGCTTCTTGCCTTCCTCGACCAGGCGCTCATTGACCTCTTCCAGCTCGATCACGTCGACGTGGTCGCCCGGAATGTAGGTCGAATCGCCCTGCGTGGTGATCTCGACCTTCTGCAGCATCTGGCGAACGATCACCTCGATGTGCTTGTCGTTGATCGACACGCCCTGCAGTCGGTAGACCTCCTGGATCTCGTTGACGAGGTAGGAGGCAAGCGCCTCCACGCCCTTGATCGCCAGGATGTCGTGCGGCGCCGGATTGCCGTCGAGGATGTAGTCGCCCTTCTCGATGACGTCGCCGTCCTGGAGATGGAACGGCTTGCCCTTCGGGATCAGGTATTCGACCGGCTCAAGCGTCGAGTCATGCGGCTCGATGATGATGCGGCGCTTGTTCTTGTAGTCGCGGCCAAAGCGGATCGTGCCATCGATCTCGGCGATGATGGCGTGATCCTTCGGACGGCGTGCCTCGAACAGTTCGGCCACACGCGGCAGACCGCCGGTGATGTCCTTGGTCTTGGCGCTTTCCATCGGGATACGCGCCAGCACGTCGCCGGGACGAACCTGTGCGCCCGGCTCGACCGAAAGAATGGCCTCGACCGAGAGCAGGAAGCGGGCATCGCCACCCTTCGACAGCTTGCCGACCTTGCCCTTGGCATCCAGGACGGCGATCGCCGGCTTGAGGTCGTTGCCGCGTGGCGTCGAACGCCAGTCGATGACCTCGCGCTTGGTGATGCCGGTCGATTCGTCGGCGGTTTCCTGAACGGAAATGCCGTCGACCAGATCCTCGAATGCCACCCTGCCCTCGATTTCGGTGAGGACCGGGCGGGTATAAGGATCCCACTCGGCGATACGCTGGCCGCGCTTCACCTTGTCGCCATCGTCGACGAAGATGCGCGAGCCGTAGGTGACGCGGTGCGTGGCGCGTTCCTTGCCGGCCTCGTCGAGGATCAGCACCGCCATGTTGCGGCCCATGACCATCAGCTGGCCGTCGGAGTTGCGCACCACGTTGCGGTTGCGGATCTCGACCTTGCCTTCATAGGAGGCTTCAAGGAACGAGGAATCCACCACCTGCGCCGTGCCGCCCATGTGGAAGGTACGCATGGTGAGCTGGGTGCCCGGCTCGCCGATCGACTGTGCCGCGATGACGCCGACAGCCTCGCCCTGGTTGACGGGAGTGCCGCGGGCCAGATCGCGTCCGTAGCAGACCGCGCAGACACCGACCCTGACCTCGCAGGTCAGCGCCGAACGGATGCGGACCGACTGCACGCCGGCCTTTTCGATCAGTTCCACGTCACGCTCGTCCATCAGCGTTCCGGCCTTGACCAGAACCTCGCCGGTGACCGGGTGGGTGATGTCGTCGAGCGAGGTGCGGCCGAGAACGCGCTGGCCAACCGAGGCGACGACCTGACCGGCATCGACGATCGGCTGCATGGTGAGGCCCTTGTCGGTGCCGCAGTCGAGCGAGTTGACGATGCAGTCCTGCGCCACGTCGACGAGACGACGCGTCAGGTAACCCGAGTTCGCCGTCTTCAAGGCGGTGTCGGCCAGACCCTTGCGGGCGCCGTGGGTCGAGTTGAAGTACTCGAGCACGGTGAGGCCTTCCTTGAAGTTCGAGATGATCGGCGTCTCGATGATTTCACCGCTAGGCTTGGCCATCAGGCCGCGCATGCCGGCGAGCTGGCGCATCTGGGTGGGCGAGCCGCGCGCACCGGAGTGCGACATCATGTAGATCGAGTTCATCGGCTTCTGACGGCCGTTGTCCTCGAACTCGACCGCCTTGATGCGGGCCATCATTTCGTCGGCGACCTTTTCCGAGCACTTGGCCCAGGCGTCGACGACCTTGTTGTACTTCTCGCCCTGGGTGATCAGGCCGTCATTGTACTGCTGCTCGTACTCCTTGGCCAAAGCCTCGGTGTCAGACACCAGCTTGATCTTGGCGTCGGGGATCAGCATGTCGTCCTTGCCGAACGAAATGCCGGCACGGCAGGCGTGGCTGAAGCCCAGAGCCATGATGCGATCGCAGAAAATGACCGTCTCCTTCTGACCGCAATGGCGGTAGACGGTGTCGATCATCTTGGAGATGTTCTTCTTGGTCATCTCCTGGTTGGCGGTCTCGTAGGGCACGTTGTGGTTCTTCGGCAGCAGCTCGCCGATGATCATGCGGCCAGGCGTGGTGTCGTAGATCTTCGACACGACCTTGCCCTCGGCGTCGACCGTGCGGAAGCGCCCCTTGATCTTGGCATGCAGGGTCACCGCCTTGGTCTCGAGCGCGTGCTGGAGCTCGCCCATGTCGGCAAACACCATGCCCTCGCCCGGCTCGTTCTGGTTGACGATCGAGAGATAGTAGAGACCGAGAACCATGTCCTGCGACGGCACGATGATCGGCGCGCCGGAAGCCGGGTGCAGGATGTTGTTGGTCGACATCATCAGCACGCGGGCTTCGAGCTGCGCTTCCAGCGACAGCGGCACGTGAACCGCCATCTGGTCGCCGTCGAAGTCGGCGTTGAAGGCCGTGCAGACCAGCGGGTGAAGCTGGATTGCCTTGCCTTCGATCAGGATCGGCTCGAACGCCTGGATGCCGAGGCGGTGCAGCGTCGGCGCGCGGTTCAGAAGCACCGGATGCTCGCGGATGACCTCGTCGAGGATGTCCCAGACCTCCGGACGCTCCTTCTCGACCAGCTTCTTCGCCTGCTTGACGGTCGAGGAGTAACCCTTGGCGTCGAGACGGGCGTAGATGAAGGGCTTGAACAGCTCGAGCGCCATCTTCTTCGGCAGGCCGCACTGGTGGAGTTTGAGCTCCGGACCGGTGACGATGACCGAGCGGCCGGAATAGTCGACGCGCTTGCCGAGCAGGTTCTGGCGGAACCGGCCCTGCTTGCCCTTCAGCATATCCGACAGCGACTTCAGCGGACGCTTGTTGGCGCCGGTGATGACGCGGCCGCGACGGCCGTTGTCGAACAGCGCATCGACGGCTTCCTGCAGCATGCGCTTTTCATTGCGCACGATGATGCCGGGCGCGCGCAGCTCGATCAGCCGCTTCAAGCGGTTGTTGCGGTTGATGACGCGGCGATAAAGGTCGTTCAGATCCGACGTGGCGAAACGGCCGCCGTCCAGCGGGACAAGCGGACGCAGGTCCGGCGGGATCACCGGAACCACCTTCATGATCATCCATTCCGGACGGTTGCCGGATTCCATGAAGTTCTCGACGACCTTGAGCCGCTTCAGGTACTTCGTCTGCGTGCGCTCGGAGGTGGGCGAAGCCAGCTCCGAACGCAAATCGCCGGCGATCTTCTCCAGGTCCATGCCGGCCAGAAGGTCGTGGATCGCCTCGGCTCCGATCATGGCGGTGAACGAGTCCTCGCCATACTCGTCGACGGCCATCATGTACTCTTCCTCGCTGAGCAGCTGGTGCTCCTTCAGCGCGGTGAGGCCGGGTTCGGTGACGATGTAGTTCTCGAAGTAGAGGACCCGCTCGATGTCCTTCAGCGTCATGTCGAGCAGCGTGCCGATGCGCGACGGCAGCGACTTCAGGAACCAGATGTGGGCGACCGGTGCCGCCAGCTCGATATGGCCCATGCGCTCGCGGCGGACGCGCGACAGCGTGACTTCGACGCCGCACTTCTCGCAGATGACGCCCTTGTACTTCATGCGCTTGTACTTGCCGCACAGGCACTCATAGTCCTTGATCGGACCAAAAATGCGCGCGCAGAACAGGCCGTCACGCTCCGGCTTGAAGGTGCGGTAGTTGATGGTCTCCGGCTTCTTGATCTCGCCGAACGACCAGGACAGAATCTTCTCAGGGCTGGCAAGCGAGATCCTGATGGAATCGAACACCTGCGCGGGCGCCTGGGGATTGAAGAGATTCATGACCTCTTGGTTCATGCCGTTCTCCTTTTCGGGGTCCTCGAAAACCCCTTGCATCTAGCGCGGGCCAAACGCCCGCTGACTTGATCGGCCATCGGCCGAAGAATTTGGGTGCGCCCCGGTCGCGAGAGCCCTCTCCCGCGACCGAGCGTCTTGCTTATTCGGCCGCGTCGGGCAGCCGGATCGGGTTGTCGTCGAGCTTGGTGTTCTCCAGCTCGACATTGAGGCCGAGAGACCGCATTTCCTTGACGAGAACGTTGAAGCTCTCGGGGATGCCGGCCTCGAATGTGTCGTCGCCTCTGACGATCGCCTCGTAGACCTTGGTGCGGCCGGCGACGTCGTCCGACTTCACCGTCAGCATCTCCTGCAGCGTGTAGGCGGCGCCGTACGCTTCGAGCGCCCAGACCTCCATCTCGCCGAAGCGCTGGCCACCGAACTGCGCCTTGCCGCCCAGCGGCTGCTGGGTAACGAGCGAGTACGGCCCGATCGAACGCGCGTGGATCTTGTCGTCCACAAGGTGGTGAAGCTTGAGCATATATATATAGCCCATCGTCACTTTGCGATCGAACGGTTCGCCGGTGCGTCCGTCATAGAGCTGCGACTGACCGCTGGTGTGCAGGCCCGCCTGCTCCAGCATGATATTGATGTCGGCCTCGTGCGCACCGTCGAACACCGGTGTGGCGATGGAGACGCCGCGGCGCATCTGCTCGCCCAGGCGAATGATGCTCTCGTCGTCGTATTCGCGGATCGGCTCGTTGCGGTCGTTGGCCGGCATGAAGCTCTCGAGCGTCTTGCGCAGCGGTTTGATGTCGCCCGCCGTCTTGTACGCATCGATCAGATCGCCGATCTTCCTGCCCATTCCGGCGCAGGCCCAGCCCAGGTGCGTTTCCAGGATCTGGCCGACATTCATGCGCGACGGCACACCCAACGGGTTGAGCACGATATCGGCATGCGTGCCGTCCTCGAGGAAAGGCATGTCCTCGACCGGAACGATCCGCGACACGACACCCTTGTTGCCGTGCCGGCCAGCCATCTTGTCGCCGGGCTGCATCTTGCGCTTCACGGCCACGAAGACCTTGACCATCTTCATGACGCCCGGAGGCATTTCGTCGCCGCGCTGCACCTTCTCGACCTTGTCCATGAAGCGCTGCTCGAGCGCCTTCTTGGAATCGTCGTACTGGCCACGCAGGGCTTCTAGTTCGCTCTGGAGCTTTTCGTTCTCCACGGCAAACTGCCACCACTGCGAACGCGGATACTCGTCGAGCGTGTCCTTCGACAGCTTCGAGCCCTTCTTGAAGCCCTTCGGCCCGGCAATCGCTTCCTTGCCGACGAGAACGTCGGAAAGACGCGAATAGACGTTGCGGTCGAGGATCGCCTGCTCGTCGTCGCGGTCCTTGGCGAGGCGTTCGATCTCCTCGCGCTCGATCGCCATGGCGCGCTCGTCCTTCTCGACGCCGTGGCGGTTGAAGACGCGCACTTCGACGACGGTGCCGAAGGTTCCCGGAGGCATGCGCATCGAAGTGTCGCGCACGTCCGAGGCCTTTTCACCGAAGATGGCGCGCAGCAGCTTTTCTTCCGGCGTCATCGGGCTTTCGCCCTTCGGCGTGATCTTGCCGACCAGGATGTCGCCCGGCTGCACTTCCGCACCGATGTAGACGATGCCGGCCTCATCGAGGTTCTTCAGCGCTTCTTCCGAGACGTTCGGGATGTCGCGCGTGATCTCCTCCGGGCCAAGCTTGGTGTCGCGGGCCATGACTTCGAACTCCTCGATGTGGATCGAGGTGAAGACGTCGTCGGCGACGATGCGCTCGGACAGGAGGATGGAATCCTCGTAGTTGTAGCCGTTCCACGGCATGAACGCGACCAGCACGTTGCGGCCGAGGGCCAGATCGCCGAGCTCGGTCGACGGGCCGTCGGCAATGATGTCGCCCTTGTTGACCCGGTCGCCCATGCGCACCAGCGGACGCTGGTTGATGCAGGTGTTCTGGTTCGAACGCTGGAACTTCATCAGCCGGTAGATGTCGACGCCGGACTTACCGGGATCGAGATCTTCCGTGGCGCGGATGACGATACGCGTCGCGTCCACCTGGTCGACGATGCCGCCGCGGCGGGCGCCGATGGCGGCGCCCGAGTCACGGGCGACGATCGGCTCCATGCCGGTGCCGACGAACGGCGCTTCGGCGCGCACCAGCGGCACGGCCTGACGCTGCATGTTCGAGCCCATCAGCGCGCGGTTGGCGTCGTCGTTCTCCAGGAACGGGATCAGGGCCGCCGCCACCGACACCATCTGCTTCGGCGACACGTCCATCAGATCGACGTTTTCGCGCGGCGCCATCATCACTTCGCCGGCGTTGCGGCAAATGACGAATTCGTCGACGAAATGACCATTCTTGTCGAGCTCGGCATTGGCTTGCGCGACGTGGTGCTTGGCCTCTTCCATAGCCGAGAGGTAAACGACCTCATTGGTCAGCTTGCCGTTGACGATCTTGCGGTACGGGCTTTCGATGAAGCCGTATTTGTTGACGCGCGCGAAGGTCGCCAGCGAGTTGATCAGGCCGATATTCGGGCCTTCCGGCGTCTCGATCGGGCAGATGCGGCCGTAATGCGTCGGATGCACGTCGCGCACCTCGAAACCGGCACGCTCGCGGGTCAGACCGCCCGGTCCAAGCGCCGAAAGACGGCGCTTGTGGGTGATCTCCGACAGCGGGTTGGTCTGATCCATGAACTGCGACAGCTGCGAGGAACCGAAGAACTCGCGCACGGCGGCAGCCGCCGGCTTGGCGTTGATCAGGTCCTGCGGCATCACCGTGTCGATCTCGATCGAGGACATACGTTCCTTGATCGCACGCTCCATGCGCAGCAGGCCGACGCGGTACTGGTTCTCCATCAGCTCGCCGACCGAGCGCACGCGGCGGTTGCCGAGATTGTCGATGTCGTCGATCTCGCCCTTGCCGTCGCGCAGTTCGACCAGCGTCTTGACCACGGCCAGGATGTCGTCCTTGCGCAGCACGCGCACGGTATCCTCGGCCTTGAGCTCGAGGCGCATGTTCATCTTGACGCGGCCGACGGCCGACAGATCATAGCGCTCGCTGTCGAAGAACAGCGAGTTGAACATGGCTTCGGCGGTCTCGAGCGTCGGCGGCTCGCCCGGGCGCATGACGCGGTAGATGTCGAACAGCGCGTCCTGGCGGCTCTCGTTCTTGTCGACGTTGAGCGTGTTGCGGATATAGGCGCCGACATTGACGTGGTCGATGTCGAGGACCTTGATCTCGTCCTCGCCGGTGCCGAGCAGCACTTTCAGCGTCTTTTCGTCGATCTCGTCGCCGGCTTCGAGGAAGATTTCGCCAGTCGCGTAGTTGACGATATCCTCGGCAAGGTAGTTGCCGAGCAGATCCTCGTCGGTCGCCTTGATCGCCTTGAGACCCTTTTCGCCAAGCGCCCTGGCCTGGCGGGCGGTGATCTTCTTGCCGGCCTCGACGACGACTTCGCCGGTGTCGGCGTCGACCAGGTCGCCAACGGCCTTGAGGCCGCGGAAACGCTCGACGTTGAACGGGATGCGCCAGTGGTCGCCGGCGCGCTTGTAGGTGATCTTGTTGTAGAAGGTCGACAGGATCTCTTCGCCGTCCATGCCGAGAGCCATCAGCAGCGACGTCACCGGAATCTTGCGGCGGCGGTCGATGCGGGCATGCACGACGTCCTTGCTGTCGAACTCGATGTCGAGCCACGAACCGCGATAGGGAATGACGCGCGCGGCAAACAGAAGCTTGCCGGACGAGTGCGACTTGCCCTTGTCATGGTCGAAGAAGACGCCCGGCGAACGGTGCATCTGCGAGACGATGACGCGCTCGGTGCCGTTGACGATGAAGGTGCCGTTCAAGGTCATGAGCGGCATGTCGCCCATGTAGACGTCCTGCTCCTTGATGTCCTTGATCGACTTCGCGCCGGTATCCTCGTCGATATCGAACACGATGAGGCGCAGCGTCACCTTGAGCGGCGCCGCATAGGTCAGGTCGCGCTGACGGCATTCGTCAACGTCGAATTTCGGTCCTTCGAACTCGTATTTCACGAATTCCAGCATTGAGGAGCCGGAAAAATCGGAAATCGGGAAGACCGACTTGAAAACTGCCTGCAGTCCCTCGTCAGGACGCCCACCCTTGGGCTCCTCCACCATCAGGAACTGGTCATAGGATGCCTTCTGAACCTCGATCAGGTTCGGCATCTCCGCAACTTCCGGGATCTTCCCGAAAAACTTGCGTACGCGTCTGCGGCCATTGAAAGTCTGGGTCTGGGCCATCGTCGCTCCTTAGCTCAATTCTCGGGACGAGCCTCGCCGCGGCTCGCCTTGCATCTCGGGCCACCTTGGCGGCCCTGTCTTGTTGCCCGCCGCATGTCGGCGGCTTGTTGTCTTTTCACCCACCACCAATTGGCGGCGGGCCAGAAACGGGAGAAAACCCGTTTCCTGAAGGCCGTTTTGCGGCCCTCAGGAAAGAGGTTTTCGCAGTCTTCGCATTACGCAGCCTCCCTTCGACGCGAAAGGAGTGGCGGGCGGCGCGCCGCCGCCCGCCGGTACTCAACGCTTACTTCAGTTCGACCTTGGCGCCGGCTGCTTCCAGCTGGGCCTTGAACTTGTCCGCGTCGGCCTTGGAAACGGCTTCCTTGACCGGCTTCGGAGCCGCCTCGACCAGGTCCTTGGCTTCCTTGAGGCCAAGACCGGTGATGGCGCGAACTTCCTTGATGACATTGATCTTCTGAGCGCCTGCCTCGGTGAGGACGACGTCGAATTCCGTCTTTTCCTCGACCGGAGCAGCAGCGGCCGCAGCGCCGCCGGCAGCGGCAACCGCCACCGGAGCAGCGGCGGAAACGCCCCACTTTTCTTCAAGAAGCTTCGACAGCTCGGCCGCCTCGAGGACGGTCAGCTTCGAAAGGTCGTCTACGATCTTTGCCAGATCAGCCATTGCAATATTCCTTCATAAGGTTCGAACGTGTGTTTGTGATAGCGAGGAACGGCCTCATGCCGCCTCGTCCTTCCGGGCGTAAGCGCCGATGACGCGCGCGACCGAAGCCGCAGGCGCATTGACGATCTGGGCGATCCGGGTTGCCGGCGTGGCGATCATGCCAACCAGCCTGGCGCGCAGCTCATCGAGCGACGGAAGTGTGGCGAGTGCCTTCACACCGTCGGCATTGAGCGAGGTGGTGCCCATTGCGCCGCCGAGAATGACGAGCTTGTCATTTCCCTTGGCGAAATCGGACGCGACCTTCGGCGCCGCAATCGGATCCTCCGAATAGGCGATCAGCGTCTGTCCCTTGAACAGCTCGATGATCGATGCGGAGTCCGTGCCCTGAAGAGCGATTTTGGCGAGACGGTTCTTCGCGACTTTGACGGTGCCACCGGCGGCGCGCATTTTCGACCGAAGGTCGTTCATTTGCGCGACGGTGATACCGGCGTAGTGGGCCACGACGACTGAACCCGCGCTTGAAAACGCATCATTCAGGCCCGTGACGAGTTCGCGTTTTTCCGCTCTGTCCACTGCCTATCTCCAGTTGACCCCTGCCCTCTACGAAGGACAGGCGTCGGGTTGCCTTTTGCCGGCCGGGCCATCCAGTAACGGATCTCCCGAACGACGCTCGAGGATCCTGCCCCCTTTCGCCACACCTGCCGGCTAGCCGGACGGGTGCGCAGACAAAAGGCAAACACGGTTCGAACCTTTCATTGGAGCTTTTGGCTCCTTTGTCCGGTCTTCACCCGTCTCATGCAGGCCCACATGAATTAAGGCCCACATC
The DNA here is from genome assembly GCF_040322255.1 of Mesorhizobium sp. M0166. Lineage (NCBI taxonomy): Bacteria > Pseudomonadati > Pseudomonadota > Alphaproteobacteria > Hyphomicrobiales > Phyllobacteriaceae > Mesorhizobium > Mesorhizobium sp. M0166. The sequence continues at coordinate 16,431 of NZ_JAMYTD010000064.1, forward strand.
ACCTAAGGCTTGGGGGCCGCCTGCAATCTCGGACAGGATGTCCGGAAGCCTTTCGACTTCCGGTACCGGGCCGCCGACAGGTCGGAGGCCCGGAATTCTTTCACGGATCAGCGTTTTAGCGGCCGATCCAATTGTTCGTATCAGGACGCTGCGAGCGTCGAGACGTCGAGCTTGAGGCCCGGGCCCATCGTCGAGGTGACCGACACCTTCTTGACGTAGTTGCCCTTGGCACCAGCGGGCTTTGCCCTGGTTACCGCGTCAGCGAAAGCGCGGACGTTTTCTTCCAGCGCCTTGACGTCGAACGAGACCTTGCCGACGCCTGCATGAACGATGCCGGCCTTCTCGACGCGGAACTCGACGGCGCCGCCCTTCGATGCCTTGACCGCGGCGGTAACGTCGGTGGTGACGGTGCCGACCTTCGGATTCGGCATCATGCCGCGCGGGCCGAGCACCTTGCCGAGACGTCCGACCAGCGGCATCATGTCCGGCGTGGCGATGCAGCGGTCGAAGTCGATCGTGCCCTTCTGGACGATGTCGACCAGATCCTCGGCTCCGACGATGTCGGCGCCGGCGGCCTTGGCCTCCTCGGCCTTGTCACCACGCGCGAAGACGGCGACGCGAACGCTGCGGCCGGTGCCGTTCGGCAGGTTGACCACGCCGCGGACCATCTGGTCGGCATGGCGTGGGTCGACGCCGAGGTTCATCGCGACTTCGATGGTCTCGTCGAACTTCACCGAGGAGCGATCCTTGAGCAGCTTCAGCGCCTCACCCAAAGCGTAAGCCTTGTTGGGATCGATGCCTTCGCGGGTCTTCGATACACGCTTTGCAATCTTTGCCATGATCTCAGCCCACCACTTCCAGACCCATCGAGCGGGCGGAGCCCTCGACCATGCGCATGGCCGCCTCGACGTCGTTTGCGTTCAGATCCTTCATCTTCTGCTCGGCGATGGCGCGCACCTTGTCACGGCCGATCGTGCCGGCCTTGACCTTGCCCGGCTCCTTCGAGCCCGACTTCAGGTTCGCGGCCTTCTTCAGGAAATAGCTCACCGGCGGCGTCTTCATGACGAAGGTGAACGACTTGTCCTGATAGTAGGTGATGACAACCGGAACCGGCGAGCCCTTTTCCATTTCCTGGGTCTGCGCGTTGAACGCCTTGCAAAACTCCATGATGTTGATGCCACGCTGACCAAGCGCCGGGCCGATCGGGGGCGACGGCGTGGCCGATCCCGCGGAAACCTGGAGCTTGAGCTGGCCTGCAATTTTCTTAGCCATCTCTCTTCCTGCCTTTTCTCATGCCGGTCTTGCCGGCGGTTGCAGTCTGGTGGTGCGGTCCGCGCGGCCGGCTAAAGCCGCATTCGCCTCCCACCCGTTTTTGGCCGCGCGATCTCCGCGCCGCCTTCCCTGCCGCCGAAACCGGTGCAGGGATTTCGGATCAGCCCTTCTCGACCTGTCCGAATTCCAGATCGACTGGCACAGCGCGCCCGAAGATCGAAACTTCCACCTTGAGCCGCGCCCGCTCCTCGTCCACTTCCTGGACGAAACCGTTAAAGGACGCGAATGGTCCATCCGAAACGCGGATCGCTTCGCCGATCTCGAACGTCACCGACGGCTTCGGCCGCTCGACGCCCTCCTGAACCTGGTTCAGGATACGCTGGGCCTCGGCTTCGGTGATCGGCACCGGCTTGGAGTCGCCCAGGAAACCGGTGACCTTCGGCGTGTTCTTGACGAGCGAGAACACGGCGTCGGTCAGATTGGCTTTCAGCAGCACATAGCCCGGAAAGAACTTGCGCTCGGCATCGACCTTGCGGCCGCGGCGGATCTCGACGACCTTCTCGGTCGGCACCACGATCTGCTCGATGTCGGCGGACAGGCCCTTCTGCTTGGCCTTGTTCTCAATGTCCTCGGCGACCTTCTTTTCAAAGTTCGAGTAGGCGTGGACGATGTACCACCGCGCGGTCATTTCAAGACTTCTCCGTAATCGCCGGACTTACTGTCCGAGGCCGAGGATTTTTTCGACCGCAAAGCCCATGGCCACGTCTGCGGTAAAGAAAAAGATCATCGCGATGACCGCGAACACAAGGACCATCACCGTCGAGATCATCGTTTCGCGCCGCGACGGCCAAGTGACCTTGGCGGTCTCCGAGCGAACCTGCTGGAGAAAGGTGAAGGGATTTGTGGTTTTCGAAGCCATATGCCGCTCTGTCTGCAAGACCCGTTGGCCGGGTCTCCTGGATGATCCCGCTGGCCGGGACGTGCCGCTTGAGCGTGCGTTCGCGCCGAATCAGCGCAATCATTTCGCCCATGCAAATCAGACGCGTAAAGCCGGCTTCCCAGCTCCACGCGTCGCGTGTCTGTCTCGTCTACATAAAACCGATTCTTGATCCACGCAAGTGGCAAGTGTCCGCTTTATGGCCAAACGCCGCCTCGGAACCATCCAGTCGTCCCGTCCCGGCTATGCGGCCCTTATGCCGCAACTTATGCTATATGGCAAGTCACAAGCCGATTTTCAAAGGCCGCACCGCAAAAGAATCATTTTAGGCATCCATTCAAAGAATGGCACGGGCAGCAGGGCTCGAACCTACGACCTGCGGTTTTGGAGACCGCCGCTCTACCAACTGAGCTATGCCCGTATGCGCATGTCGGCGCAGCAGGCGCTTCCTAAAAGCTTCCGCGCGCTCTGTAAAGAGCGGTGTGCGCTGCCCAGCCTTCATCTGCGGAAGTCCAGGCGTCCTCCCGGCCATTTCCCGTCGATCCTTTGATTGCTGACGATCAAGCCGACCCAGGGACGCACGATTTCTGGGTCGGTCAGATTGATGTATTTTCCGACCAGCCCCTTCGCACCCCGACGACGCGCGTCGATGAGCCCCTTGCGCACGCCATCATGCCAATCGAACAGCAGATAAACTCTCTCTCCCGCTGTCTTCACCTCGCCCCGGCCAGACTTCCATCTATCCTTGCTGTCGCCCGGAATTGTGGGGTCGGCACCGCCGTTCCATCGGCTGGACCAGCTGCCTTCGATGGTGTCGTTGCGGTCGCGGTCGCTTTCGGTGCCCCAGGCCTCGGCGTTTTCATCGCTTGCAGTTCCCTCCAGTTTCACGCCGGCGGCGAACGCCGACACCTCCTCGTCGTCGGGAGTGGGGACGTCCATGACGCCAAACGGATTTCGGGATCCGCGGTCGCTGTCAAAGACGCTGTCTGAATTTTTCTTGCCTTCCGATCTCATCGCAAAGCCTCCGGTTTCCAGTGTGGCCCGCCATTCGACGGCGACTTTAAACCGTTAGCCTGGAGGACCGAGACCGCCAGAGCCACCCGTTTTCCTGGCGGCAGGGTTTTTCGACCGATTCGTGCCCGGTCAGTCTCCCGAAGGCGGCTTGTACGGTCCGCCGGGCACGCCCCAGCCCCAGGCCGGCATCGGTTCCGTCTCGGGATCGCAGGTCGGGCCCTTGTTGGAGTTCATCTTGGCCAGCCGCGATCCCCATTCGACATAGGCCATGAAGGCCGAGCGGAATTCGGGATCGTCAGGCAACCCAATCTCGTCGGCGGCGTCGGCGAGAAGATTGACCCAGCGCCGGCGCTGCTCCTCGGTCAGATGCTTGCCGAGATGATGCATCACCATCTCGCGATGGCCGCCATGCTTCTCGCTGTAGGTTTTCGGTCCGCCAAAGACTTCGCCGATGAAGGCTGCGACGTGAGCGGGATGGTCCGGCGACATATGCTTGAACACCGGCCCGACGATTGGGTCCCGGGAGACGTTGTCGTAGAAGGTCTGGGTCAGGCGGTTCAGCGCGTCGGACCCGCCGGCCCATTCGAACAATGTCGGGACATCCTGGCTCATTCGCGGTCCCTCCCATGCTGGTCTTCGCTGGACGATAGCGGAAACATCGAGCGCCACTCAACCTGCCTCGATGGCCAGTCAGCCGCAATGCCTGCCTTACGATTTGACCGGCCTATGATTTCACGGGCGTGGTGACCTGAGCCTTGGCGCCCGAGAGCTCGCGGCAGTTCTCCGGCCTTGGCTCCGATCTGCAGATGCCAGGCCCGGTCAATTCGTCCGCGGACCCAGGCCCGGTCGTCAGCCCGACTTTCAGCATCATCTCTGGTTCAACCTGCCGGTAGCGCGAATATTGCGCCGATTGCATCGCCGAAAACATGCCGGGTCCAACAGTCATGTCCTCGAGATAGGCCTTAACCCGCTGCTCGAAGCCCATCGAATGCACACTCAACTGTGCACGCGGGCCGACCAAGCGTTTGACACCGCCGGCGAGCATGATTGGGCAGGCCGAGCCGCACTCGCCGCCGACATCGACCGTGAGCCCGTTATAGACGCCGTCTTCGGCGGCGCAGTCGGCCTGCCGCGGCTCGCAGCCGATGAAGTCCGTCCGCGCTACCGCTATGTCGAGTTTACGTTCGCGGATCAGCCTTCCGGCGGCGAGAGCGCCAAGCACGTCACCGCCAGGCGAACTGACGACGATGGGCAGGCGCCGGGCGCCGACGCTGTCAAGCAGTTGGCGCAGTTTTTCGGCCGTGTGAGCGGTGATCGTGCCTTCCGCCGAGATCCATTCCGGGCAATTGGGATTGCATAGCGGATTGCTGCCGCGGACCAGGACGAAGCGCATGTCAGCGACCTCCTTCGCCGGCGGGGTTTCGAGCCCTGAAGGTGCAGGCTCGGCGCTCGCCACCACTTGCCCGGCCGGCTTCGCGATATTCGCCGGCGCCGGCAGTTCCCTGCAACTCGCCGGCAACGGATCGGATTTGCATAGGGTTGGCGCGGTCAGCAGGTCGACGGCATCCAGGCTGGTGACGAGATTCATTTGCAGCATGTCGTAGGAAACCAGTTGCTGGATGCTGCTGGCCGGCGTGCTTTTCATGGTCTCGAGCACGCCCAGGCCGACGCCCATCTCCTTCAGATAGGCCGCCAGCTTCCGCTCCAGCGGCTTGTTCATCTCGTAGGTCTTGTAGCTGCCGGCGTTCTTCCGGCTGACGACCCTGGTGCTGAGTATCTTCTTCTTGCCTTTCACCATGCGGTAGGTGGTGCGGTACAGCAGTTTCGTCCGGATATAGGTCGTGGTGATCTGATGGACGCCGAGAAAGGCCCACTCCCCGACCACGCGCCGGATGCCACCGGAAAACATCAACGGACAGGCGGAATTGCAGATGGCGCCGTTGACATAGGCATCGCCGAAATAACGGGCGCCCTTGCCGTCGTTTTCCTTGCAGTTCTTCACATCTGGCAGACAGCCGACGAAGCGGGTTTTGCCGACGGCGATATCGAGCTTGTTCTTGCGGATCAGGCGACCAAGTGTCAGCGCCGCTTCGACATTGCCGCCGGGGGAATCGACGACGATCGGCAGCTTTCGGGCGCCAAGCGCCTTAAGCGTGCGCTTGAAAAGGGCCGGCGTCCCGGCTTCAATCGAGCCTTCGGCCGATATCCATTCCGGACAGGTCGGCTCGCAGCCCGGCGCGCTGCTGCGGACGACGACGAACCGCATCGTCGGGCCGAAATCCGGCGTGGATTTTTCCGGCGTGGATTTCTTTGCATCCGCTGCGAAAGCAGCGTAGCCCATAACAAGCAACGACGCCAGGCAGATCAGCCCTAGCGACCACCATGCCTGACTATGCAAACGGCGCCATGGAACCATTCGGGCAGCCCCCTCGATGCAACCTATACTAGTTATGGCAGAGGCGCTTGCAACAGGATTTGAAGCAATGCGGTTAATCCATTGCCAGAATATCAGAATCAAAAGGGCGGCCCGAAGACCGCCCTTTTTCATCCGATCTCAACCGGCAGCGCCGGCGATTACTCTTTGATGGTGACGACGATGCCGGCACCGACGGTGCGGCCGCCTTCACGGATGGCGAAGCGCAGCTTCTCTTCCATGGCGATCGGCACGATCAGCTCGACATCGACGGTGATGTTGTCGCCCGGCATCACCATCTCGGTGCCTTCCGGCAGCGACACGATGCCGGTCACGTCCGTCGTGCGGAAATAGAACTGCGGACGGTAGTTGGTGAAGAACGGCGTGTGGCGGCCGCCCTCGTCCTTGGTCAGGATGTAGGCTTCGGCCACGAACTTCTTGTGCGGCTTGACGGTGCCGGGCTTGGCCAGGACCTGGCCGCGCTCGACGCCCTCACGGTCGACACCGCGCAACAGCGCGCCGATGTTGTCGCCGGCCTGGCCCTGGTCGAGCAGCTTGCGGAACATCTCGACGCCCGTGCAGGTCGTCTTGGTGGTCGGACGGATGCCGACGATCTCCAGCTCCTCGCCGACCTTGACGACGCCGCGCTCGACGCG